>NZ_JAVKBY010000205.1:0-79572 GCF_040222985.1 Coleofasciculus sp. F4-SAH-05 | reverse complement strand
TTAGAGATAATCCGAACTAGGGAAGTATTCGGAAGTCTGTACCAAGTTTAGACTCAGTGCGGATATTCAACTCTTGCGTTGCTAGATTTGTCTCTAACAATCCCTAACAGAGAAGCGATAGCTAGGTTAGGGTTGTTGAATGGTTAGACGACAAGGCACTCATTTTATCAAGATCGAGTACCTTAGCTAAGTCTTCAGCACTCATCAATCCTTTGTCGAGTACGATTTGTCGTAGAGATTTGCCTGTTTCTAGGGATTCCTTGGCGACAGCCGCCGCGTTGAGATAACCGATGTGGGGATTCAGGGCGGTGACTAATGCTAGACTCCCTTCGGCATAGTCCAAACAGCGATCGCGTCGGGCTGTGATTCCGGCTAGACATTTTTGGGTTAGGGCAGATAGGGTATTGCCGAGAATTTCAATACTGTGAATCAGATTATAGGCAATCAACGGCATCATCACATTCAACTCCAATTGACCCGCTTGAGCCGCCAAGGCGATCGCGCTGTCATACCCCATCACCTGAAAGCATACCATAGAGGTCATTTCCGCCATCACCGGGTTATATTTTCCCGGCATAATCGATGATCCCGGTTGCACGGGGGGAAGCTGAATTTCCTTGAATCCGGTTTTGGGTCCCGAATCCATGAGCCGCAAATCATGGGAAATTTTCACCAAATCCTGTGCTAAATTCCGTAAACTACCCGATACATTAACAAATGGTGCCATACTCTGCATCGCCGCCATGAGATGGGGGGCAGATTTGAGGGGTTGATCCACCAGTTGGGCAAGAATTTGGGCAACCTGATGGCGATAGTCGGGATGGGTGTTTAATCCCGTTCCCGCCGCACTTCCCCCTAATCCCAGTACCATTAAATCTTCTGAGGCTCGTTCAATCCGAGTGGTATGATCCGTGATAATTTGCGCCCACGCCCGAAAGTCTTCCCCTAGGCGCACCGGTACGGCGTCTTGGAGATGGGTTCTGCCGGATTTAACTACATCTTGGAATTCATCCCCTTTGTTATCCAGGGCGGTAATCGCATCAGATAGGGCTGGATACAAAGTATGTTCTAAAGCCAACAGCGCCCCGATTCTAATCGCTGTGGGGATGACATCATTCGTGGATTGTCCATAATTGACGTGATCATTGGGGCTAACCCGTTTATAGTTCCCCTTCTCATCGCCCAGGATTTCCAATGCCCGATTTGCCAACACCTCATTAATATTCATGTGGTGGGATGTGCCAGCGCCCGCTTGGTAAATATCGACGACAAATTGATCCCGCCATTGTCCTTTGAGAACTTCATCAGCCGCTTGGATAATCCCTTGGCTAATATCTTGGGGAATACAGCCTAGATTACCATTCGCGATCGCGGTGGCTTTTTTTATCAGTACACAGGCGTCTATATAGGTAGGTAAGGGTTTAATCCCGCTGATGGGAAAGTTTTCAATTGCCCTTAGGGTTTGAATCCCGTAGTAGGCATGGTTGGGGATTTCGCGTTCCCCCATAGAATCTTGTTCGATTCGATATCCTGTACCGGATTTATCAGTCATAGTCACTCAAAACTGAACACTCTCTCACTTAGGCGGGTTGGGTTTTGAGAAAACTTTATCACTAATTTCCTATTCCTGCCTCTACTTAGGGCGGACTGAATGAATTTAGAAGCTATACCAGACAAGGGTTTCAAGTATTTTCGGCTAAACAAGTGCGTTGGTTATTCTAACTGGAGTTTAGACTATGACAAAATAGCCCATTCTTCTTTTTGGACCCAGAGTTGAGTAAATTGCTCAAAATAAGTGTCTAATTCTTCTTGTTTTTAAAGTATAGCAGCCACCAGGGCGATTAGGACAATGCCAAATGTCGAAACCTTGTTCAAGTGATATTGCTTATAGGGTGAATAGGGTGAAGCATTTGGATGCTGACGGGGTGACAATAATACCTGAACCTCTTGTCTATCAAGGCTTTTATCTAGCACCAATAGATTTAATTATTGTCAAATAATTAAAATTCCAAGAAACGGTTATCCTTTCTTTTCTAAATTCATTATCTATTTCTTATTGTAAATCTTAAGTTTTGGTCTCTCCAACCTGTATCATCACCTAAATAGATGGTTTCCCTATCCCACTCAGAGGCACATTTCCAACCAGTATTAATTACCTCTCCTGTACTACCACTTCTTCTTCTATGCTGTAAACATATTTCGTAATTCTCTCTAGGAGTATAGATAGTAAAACTCAACTTTTGCTCCTTCCAACCAGTGTCGTCTCCTAAACTTACTGACTGAATGTCATTATAAGATCGGCTACATTTACTATTTCTAAGTAATCCACTAGCAGGGCTAACTCTAGTATGCTCAAAACAAATTTTAGCGTCACCAATCACTTTAAAAGCTAATTCTTGATCCTTCCAACCTGTATCATCTCCTAGTCCAATCCATTTACTAAAATCACCTGCTCTTGAACATACCCAATTAGTATCTATCACATTTCCAGATGAACCACTTATTCTTGTATGTCTTAGACACAAACCGGGAGTAGTATTTTGACTATTTGTTTTTGAACTAATACCGAGTATCAATAATGTTGTTGTTAAAAAACAATAACCTATTTTTTTGAAGTCTTTAAGCATGATGAGCTCCTGTATTAATTCCTGTCTGATAACAGTTGCGCTACTACTGATACGATTTCTCCATGATACTGCGCCTAATGAAAATCTCAGACAATTGTCTCCACAGAAAACATATTAGTTGCAAGATTAAAGATAAATGGTATGAGACAGCTATTGCAATACTTTACTGCTTCTGATTTTAGATTTAATGATTATAGCACCCAAAATTCGTGGAAGTCAAGAGCCTCTCATTCTAAGATACTGTGGGTCAGTTAACTGGGTGGTCAAACCCCTCAACCCAATAAAATACTTGGCTAGCAAGCGTTTCCCCTATTTCCCCATCTCCCTATCTCCCTACGATTTTACGCTTCTTTGAGGTGATTCGCCCACAGTATCTTCTAATTCCAGGTGGGGCAAAGATTTCACCTTAAGTTGACACCCATGATTGCATACGCCCAGAATCACGCCGCCAAAATCCTCATTCACTATAAAAATACAACTCCCAATGAGAGACTAAGATAGATACAGCGCAAGATGTTGTCGGGGATCTGTCTGTGTACCTCACGATAATGCCGCTAATTTAATTTGAGCGATATCAACATAATGTAAATTCTGTACATAACCCTCAAACCCTTACATAAGACTAAGGACAAATGACGAAGGACGAATGACAATCTCAGCCGTTAACTTTTATTGTCCCTACCTACTTAAAAAATTATTCCCCTTGCGGCTGCGGTGACGTCGGCGTGCCAGAATTGGGTGGAACAGAACCACCGGGGTTGATGGGCAATTGTCCAGGAGCAGGTGATAAACTACCTGGATTGGGTTGGGGTGTTCCAAATTGAGGTTGACCCGGAATCCCTGGAAATTGAGGCGGCAAATTGGGATTAAATGTGCCATCCTGATTCATTGGCATTTGTCCGGGATTGGGGTTAAATTCGGGGACTCCAGTTGGCGGAGACAGGGGATTCGTTCCCGGAATTTGCGGCGATTGTCCGGGTGAATTGGCTAGCGCTACGCGATCGCCCCCGACTTCTCGCAGCAAGTCCAAAACTTGCACGACTTCGTTATACATGGCATTGGGGGAAGCGTAGAGGACAAACACGCCACTGGGGTTTTGTTGTTTGTAAGCTTGGAGTTGTTGAATAAACTGTTCCTGGCTAATTACCGGATTTTTCTCTACATACACTTGCCCCAATTCATCCAGACTGATCATCAGAATTTGTCGTCCCTGGGCGGTTCCGGTACTGGCTTTGGGTAAATCCACATTAATGGCTTGTTGGCGAGATAGACCTACGGCTGCCAGGATAAAGAAGGTCAGGATACAGAAAATAACATCAATTAGCGGTACGATTTCAATCCGAACTTCTTCGGTTGAGGAATCCATCCGCAAGTTTAAACGGCGGGGCAATGGGGGGACAAAAGCGGCACGTTTTTTTGGGGTTCGCGGCTGGGATGGCTGGCGTAGTGTTGTCATCGTTTTGAGTTGCAAAAGGTCAAAAGAGGGCAGAGGGCTGAACTTGTTTATGGTGTCTGCTTTTTCGCCTATTATTAACAGGTGGTAATTTGCAGCCAAGCTGCACGAATAATATCTGTAAAATTAAACAAACGATGTCTAATTTTCCGGCTTTCCTTGAGGGTTGGGGACAGGAGTGCGATCGGTTTGGGGGACTTGAGAATTGTCTGGGGAAACTTTATCATCTTGGTTTTTTTTAGCATTGGGGACAGGAGTGCGATCGGTTTCTGGGACTTGAGAATTGTCTGAAGCAAGGTTATTGTCTGGGGTAGTTTTAGCATTGGCGACAGGAGTGCGATCGTCCGGCTTCTGCTGGGATTGAGGTTTTGGGGGTGGAGTGCGATCGCGTTTGGGAACCTCAAAACTCTCTTGGTAAACGTTAACCGTATTGTCTTGGAGGTGATCATTCATCATTTGATCACTATCCTCGGCTTGTAACCAATCTTGGCGATACAGTAATTCCAACTCTGTCCCCGCTTTACGGAATATTTTGACTTGGTTAAACCAAAAGCCTTGAAAGAGTCGATAAAATGCCAAACTGGTAATCGCAATAATTAGTCCTGTCGCTGTACTAATCAGCGCTTCACCGATCCCCAACGTTACCCCAGCGGTGGAGGCTGTACCCAGTTGATCAATAGTAATTGAGCCTAAGGAGTTGATTAAACCCAGTACCGTTCCCAGTAACCCCAACAGCGGAGACAGGGCAATCACCGCTTCTAATAGCTTATCGCCGCGTCGCATCGCCGCTAACTCGTCATCAGCCGCCCCCTCTAAAGCCAAGCGGAACAATTCCGGTTCGGGGCTGATCAGGCGTAGGGGAGCATATAAATATCGTCCCACAGGTTGTCGCCGTGATTTAAGCGCGATTTCTCTAGCCACCTGCCAATTTTGAGCGGCTGCATCCAGCACCCGATTGACAATTTCCTGTTGTTTCAATAGGATTCCCGCCCAAAACCAGAGGCGTTCAAAAATTGTACCAACTGCCAGGATCGAAAGCCCTAACAGGGGCCACATGGCGATTCCGCCCTTTTCAATAACCGCAACAATATCCATATCAGTTGTTAACCTCCCTTGATTGCTAAGTCTAATTGCCTTTGTTAAAATGCAAGCCACTCCAATTCTAGGGATTTCTCGCCGCTTGCAAAGAGGTTGATTAATTTTCGCGGCTAGAGCGCGGGATTCGGGAGAGGCGGGTGGCGATTTGGCAACTGTCTCAATACGGTTCGGTAGAGACGCGCCATGGCGCGTCTGGAAGCTGGGGAAGAAAACAATCAATTGTTATTGTCAATAATGGCAAAATTCTCGTAGTGCGTTAAGCGAAGCCATGCCGCAGGCTTTGCATCTTGCTCGCTACTCATCCCCAACTTAAATTAAATGGCACTGAAAATTTATATTTTTGGATCGCCGCAACACTTGATATACCGTAGGGTGGGCAATGCCCACCAGCAAAAATTTCAGTACCATTCAACCTAAATTTTTGCACAAAATGTTCTTATCGGTTGGGCATGTGCGATCGCTCCGGCTTGTAGTAGGGAACCTTAGCCCTAAAGTTCTTTAGCCTAGATTCCGCCCTAGTAACATGCGCCAACCCAACCTACTGGACTGACACAGCTAAAATGGTGGCATAGATTTTACGATTAAATTGGGCGCACGTCGGTGCGCCCCTACAATCGTCATCCACCCCATTAGGTGTGTCACGCTACGACAAGGGTGACATTTAACTAGGGACAAATACCAGGAAATGACAACATTATTTGATGCCTTTATCTCTTACGGACGAGCCGATAGTAAAGCTTTCGCTCAAAACCTGCAAGCGCGTCTCACTCAACAAGGGTTTAACGTCTGGTTTGACTTCAATGATATTCCCCTAGCTGTAGACTTCCAGAATCAAATTGATGATGGTATCGAAAAAGCCAGTTATTTTCTATTTATCATTGCGCCTCATTCCGTCAACTCTCCCTATTGCCTAAAAGAAATTGAACTGGCGATTAAGCTGAATAAACGGATTATTCCTATATTACACGTTATGGACATTAGCCAGGAAACCTGGCAGCAGCGTAATCCTAATAGTACAGAGTCAGAGTGGCAAGCCTATAAAGAAAAGGGATTGCACGAAAGCTACCAGAATATGCACCCAACAATCCGTAAACTCAACTGGGTGTATTTTCAGGAGGGGATAAACGATTTTGACGCCTCCTTAACTGACTTGGTTAAGCTACTTCGTTCTCATACAGACTATGTACAACAGCACACTGACTTGTTAGTTAAAGCCTTGGAGTGGGAGAGAAATCAAAAGCAACATAGTTGGTTATTAGTTGGCGAAGAGAGACAACAGGCAGAAGCTTGGTTAAAGATACGGTTTAAAGATGAACAACCGCCTTGTCTTCCCACTGACTTACATTGCGAATACATCACCGAAAGTATCAAGAATGCCAATAACTTGATGACTCAGGTGATTATTGCCTATAGCGACGAGGATAAGGCGACGATGGAAAAGATTCGTCGCAGTTTAAGGCGAGAAAGTATTACCGTGTGGACAAATACCACCGATATCAAAACCGGAGAATCCTTTGAGGAGGCGATTAAACGGGGGATTGAACAGGCGGATAATTTGGTGTATATGATTTCACCGGATTCCATAGGCTCGAAATACTGCCAACAAGAATTAGACTTGGCGGTATCACTACACAAGCGAATTATTCCGGTATTGGTACGGGAAACACCCGTGGAACAAATCCCACCCGTGCTACAGGGATTACAATATATTGACCTCACCGATAATGTAAAGGAAGAGGATTATCACCTTGATGAAAGTCAGTTATTACGGATTCTGCATCAGGATGAGGCTTATTATCGAGAACATAAGATTTTACTGACTAAAGCGCTCAAGTGGAAAGAGCAATACTCCAATCCCAGTATTCTGCTACGAGGCTATAACTTACGCAGTGCTGAGGCGTGGTTAAAGGTGGCACAAAAACGGACACAACATCCACCCACCGCCTTACAGGAAGAATATATTGCTGAAAGCCTACGACAACCGCCATTAGAATCATTGGATGTATTTATCTCTTATTCTCGTGCGGACTCAGATTTAGCGAGAAAGCTAAATGAGGCATTACAAATGCAGGGGAAAACGACGTGGTTTGACCAGGAAAGTATTGCGTCGGGGAGTGACTTTCATCATGAGATTCAGGCAGGGATTAAAGCCTGTGATAACTTTTTGTTTATTCTTTCACCCCGTTCGGTTAATTCACCGTACTGTGCTGATGAGGTAGACTATGCAGCCAGTTTAAATAAGCGGTTTATCACCGTATTACATCAGCCAGTAGACTCGGCAGATTTGCATCCAGAATTAGCTAAGATTCAGTGGATTGACTTCAATCAGAATCAACGGGAGTTTAATGCCAATTTCAATCAATTGGTCAGGGCTTTAGATACGGATAGAGAACACGTTCACCTGCATAGCAAATGGTCACAGCGGGCGCTGGAGTGGCAGCAGCATGATCAAAGTGATGATTTGTTGTTGCAGGGAAATGAATTAGCCATTGCACAAGACTGGTTACAGGAAACGAATCAAAGCCGGAAAAAGCCTTCAGCCACCGACTTTCAAAACGCATTTATTCAGGCAAGTCTAGCGGCAAAAGAGGCTCATTTGCATCAAGAAGAAAGTCGCCGTCAACGAGAACTTAAACAAGCTCGCCGCATTATCGTTGTATCGGTTACTGCTTTGATTGGGTTGATGGGTTTAACTAGCTTGGCTGTATTCCAGTGGCGGGAATCAGAAAAAAGGATGGCAGGTCAAATTGATGCGTTAAGCCGATTTTCCCAGATACTGGTTAAATCAAATCTGAAATTCGATGCTCTGATTGAAGGGATTCGGGCAGGAGAGCTACTCAAAAAATCGAATCCAGACAACTTGGAGAGTGAGAAGCGAATTTTCAATAGTTTGCAGACGGTAATTTATGAAAGCAAATTTAGAGAGCGGAATCGACTAACTGGTCATGAAGCATCAGTCATTAGCGTAGTGTTCAGCCCAGATGGAAACACGATTGCTTCTGCTAGTTATGATAAAACAGTCAGGTTGTGGAATTTAGACGATTTAACGCTAGATGTACTCATGCATAGAGCCTGTGATTGGGTTGGGGATTATTTGAAGCACAACGCCCCAGATAGCGATAAGTTTCTGTGTGATGATGTAAAACAGTAACAAACGCGATTCCCATCATCCCCGCCAAATCCCCATCCCATCAAACTCTCCCCCTCACGTCAGTAGGTGTAAGTTCTGCACCTGAACAGGTGGGTTATCCCTATAGAGATTCCGGGATGAATTTGGCAAGATGAAAGGTAGCTGTCGGGAAAAACTGATGAATAATTTTTCAATCCAATCCATTTATAACTGGTATCGTAACGCGGTTCGCAATCCTAAATACCGTTGGTGGATAGTCTTAGGGACTCTCCTTTACGTGTTTAGTCCCATTGATATCGCCCCAGACTTTATTCCAATTGTCGGGCAAATTGATGATGTCGTCGTGCTGACGCTGCTGGTGTCTGAGATGTCGCAGTGGTTGATTGATTTGGTTAAATCTCGCCAAGCGGGAATCGTCACGGAAGAAACCAGTACGACACCGGAAGCTACGGTAGATGTGAAATCCGTTTCTGTCGAATAGCCCATCCTGTCAGGCTTGTAGTAGGGAACCTTAGTCTCTATCTTTTGTTGGGTTTCCTGGCGTCAACCCAACCTACTGGCTTGGCACAACTAAAATAGGGCTTTGTTTGTAGTAAGCACTTTAGTGCTTTAACGCCTAGCTTGAGAGGGCTAAAGCCCTCACTACGAACTCAATCTATTCGACAATTTTAGCTGTTTCAGTTCACCATGGACTATTCTACTGTTAAAAGTGACTGGCAAAACCGAGGCTTTAGTTGTGGAATTTGGACGGATTCGCCGGGACAGGTGTGGGCAGATTATGTCCACGATACGGATGAACTGATAATCCTTTTGGAAGAAGACATTGAGTTATCGTTTCAAGGGAAAACATTTCGTCCCCAAGTCGGAGAGGAAGTGCTGATTCCAGCAAAAGAACCTCATACGGTTAAAAATGTGGGGGATAGGACGAGTCGTTGGTACTATGGTTATAAGCGAGGGTAGGGGAAATCCATGAAGCTTTGGTTTCACTTAAGGTGAAAACCAACATTGGTAACCTTTTTGGTTGTGTACCCTCACGGTAATCTGACTTGTCAAATACACTCACGAAACCGACGAATCGGGGCGAGTTTATTCACATCTGGGTGCAACCGAAAAGATAGTAGTAAAACCCGCCCCTACACATTTATGTGCCATACCAGACTCTTCAGCGCGTTAGGTCAAAATTATATGCCGTGAAACTCAAAATTTCACCCTCATCCCCTAACCCCTTCTCCCATCCAGGGAGAAGGGGAAATAATCATAATGAAGTCTTTTCTTGCTCCCCTCTCCCACACTTGGGAGAGGGGCTGGGGGTGAGGGCTGTAACTTAAATAGACATGGATGCTAATGAAGAGTTTTCTACAAATTGCGATTCAATGTAAAAGCAAGTTTAAGTCCTATTCTTAATTATTTCGATGCCCTGTTTCTCGCAAGAGTCTATCTGCCCAAACCGCATCTTTTTCCGACAACGGTGGAACGGGTTCTTGATTATAATCAATCGCTAAATTGTATCTGGCACGTTCATATACACCATTCAACAACGTTTGTAAATCGACCAGAGGTTCTAGATCCTCTGACTGTAACGGTAATCCAAACGAGGGAATCACATCTCGCACGCTAAACCCATACAATTGGGCTAGAGGACGGCAATCGCCTCGACTCACCACAATTCGATAATCTGAAAGAGGGACTTCGCCTAAAAATACCATCGGCTTTCCCCCTCGAAGTAAATCAATTTCGACGAGATGAGCAGTCGTCGTTAATACTTTTTTGCGCTTCCGTTCGTAAGCTTTTCTCCCTTCACCTGCACGTTTATTTTTAGGCGATATAATTTCAATCACTGTAACAACATAACTGGTGGCGACTTCTCTAATTTCTAAATAACTCTCTTTGATAGGTTCGGGTACAGGCATTGTTACGGTTACAGCTTCAGATGTATCGGGATAGGTGGCGGTTGATGCCGTTGGTTTAGTATTCTTCTGTTGAGAAAATACAGAGACATCAGGAATTCCTAACAAAACCGAATCTGACTCATCACTTAAATACGTGCGCTGCTCAATTGCCACCCGATATTGCGGCGGAATTTGCGGGGCTAAAAAGTCAGCAAGGTTTACAATTAAGCGATTATGTACTTCTGACCAAAATGCCGAATTTTCTAAATAAGGATTCATGCCGGGAAAGGGAGAAGCCATAGAACACTCCTTGAGCCAAGATGGATTAAATACTATATTAGATTAGGTTCGTAGTAAGGGACCTTAGCCCTGAGATTGATTAAGATTGAATCGGGCGCACGTCAATGGAATTGGGAGCACGTCAGTGGAATTGGGCGCACGTCTATCATCTGTGTCAACTTAAGCTCAACCCCTCTCCCCCAGCCCCTCTCCCACGCCGGGGAGAGGGGATGGGGGTGAGGGTTCCCCTTCTCCCCACGGTGGGAGAAGGGGTTAGGGGATGAGGGGGAAATGTCGAGGAGTAGACAGACACAGCTTAAAACCTTGTCAGTATTAGTTTGCACCTTAAGTTGACACCAATGCACGTCTATGCGCCCCTACGGTTTTTGGGCGTAAGGTTAATGTATTCACGTTGACAGTTAATATTTTGCTAACTGATTTCTTTGCCAAGACAAGCGGCACTTGGATAAATGTGATAACGGTAGCCATTGGTACAACTGTCGGGTTGTTACTGAAGCACCGTTTACCTAAACCCATGCAACAAATTATCACCCAAGGGGTAGGGCTTCTCACCCTATTTCTGGGTGTCACCATGGCGGCGAGTATGACTCAGGTGCAAGCAGGGCGTATTGATGGTGTGGTGTTGGCACTGATTAGCATTGTCTTGGGAGGATTACTGGGAGAATGGTGGCAAATTGAAGCTAGACTGCAATCGGTGGGACATTGGCTGAAAACTCGGTTTCGCGGAAGTGGTACTTTTACAGAAGGATTTGTGGCGGCTAGCTTATTGTTTTGTGTGGGTCCAATGACGTTGCTGGGGAGTCTGAATAATGGCTTGACGGGTGACGATACCTTGCTGACACTCAAAGCCGTGATGGATGGAATCGCCGCGATCGCACTTTCGAGTAGTTTTGGAGTTGGTGTGGGTTTTTCGATTATTGTGATTCTCGTCTATCAGGGCGGAATTTCTCTGGTGGCGGGAGTATTGGCGCAAGCAATCCCCGATCCCGCCACTGATCCCCGCATTCTTTTGATTACAGGGGTGGGGGGATTAATGATTTTGGGGACGGGAATCAACCTGTTACAGTTGACCCACATCCGTGTTGCATCCTTTTTACCCGCGTTGGTAGCCGCTCCGTTAATTTATCACGTCGCTAGGTTGATTTAGCCGCACCTCTGGCTTGCTTCACCATGTCAATTAAGGTGTGGTGGGCATCTTCGGAGTCTTTGAGGGTGTGATCAAATTCAATGCGTAAGGGAACCGACTCACCCTGACGTTGGGCGATTAAATTCATCCCTGTCGCATCAATGGATTGCATTTGAGCCGCCTCCGTATCGGGAGAATTCCCGAAGGTGCGGGCATAAAGCGCGATCGCGTCAGCATGATCCTCATTCATGTGCTTACAGATGCGATCGCTCACTTGTTGGGTAAACTGTTCAGACATAACTCCTACTGGTATACGGGATAGTTGTATTGTTTCTCAAACTGGGGTGTGGCTGCAATTCTGATGTTTCACTCAGTCTGAGAATTGCGGAAATGTCCAGGATTTCGGGAAGCGTCGAATCTCTATCTCTACAGCAACTGTCATAGTTCATAAACTGGGGAACAGCACCACGGCTACTGGCGGTTTCGTTGAGGCGAATCTGATCGCCTGACAAATCGGTTCGGTAAAAATAACGTTTGCCGCTTTGGGTATCAATCACCTCGATTTGCCAACCTTCTGTTAGCGCAGCTAGGCATGATTCAGCCGCACCTCCTAGCCCTAAGCAGCCGTCTGACCAAGTTTCGCGGCTATGGCGACCAATTTCTAGTTGATCAACAGTAACATTAAGGCGATCGGCAAGGGCAACTTTGACTTGATTATTAATAGTGTCTGGCAATGGCTGATCAGGAGTTTCTGCTACTGTTGTCCTGTCTGGACTATTAGCAGGAGTTGGAACGGGTTGCGGGATTGTTGAGCAAGACAACAAAAGAACTGTACTGAACAACGAAAATGTAATGCGAGGAATCATCTGGAGCGGTTAAAAGTCAAGACAGTTTCAATCTAGCGTCTAGAACTAAGCTCAACTGAGGGTTTTACGGGAATTGATACTAAATCCGTTACCAATGTAGTTGACTCAAAATATACCGCAAACGGTCATAATCATCCTTGAGTAAAACACTTAAGGTTCGCCCTGCTTGAACTAACCAGTCGCGATCGCCTTTACGGATTTGATAGACTTCTCGGATCGCTGCCGCCGTTAACGCTTCTACTGGCGCTCCAGTCACTAAGAGAAGGGTGCGTAAAAAATCCAATTGTTCACTAAAGTGAATAATCTCGTCTGGTTGACATTGATAGACAGCCTGATGAATTTGCGGCGGACGAGGAGGCAAATATTGATAGGCTCGTCCTCTAGGGGGTTGGTCACCATTATGTCCCTCCCCAGGCGGTATAAATCCAACAATCGCCGCCCGAAACTCCGTTTTCAGCATGGCAAAAATCTGCGGTTGTTGCTCTCGCAATTCTGCCAGTGACAATCCCAACGCGACAGCCCGGTGAACTGAATCAATCGGGCTAGTTGTGGCATGGTAAACAATTGCCATAACCTGATTTCCCGATTCTTCATCAACAGATTTGACCCAACTGCCAAAAGGTGGCATGACAGGAAAACTCAAATCTTCTGGCTCTAAACATTGTGCCAGAAATTCTGTAGTTGCCGTTTCAATGACTTCTGCAATGTGAGGATCAGGGCGTTCTCCAGCCGTAAACTGGGGTAAAGGAAGGCGCATAGTTTAGTCCTTTGTCATTCGTCATTTGTCATTTGTTGTGTTTTATTGATTACTAATACGATTTTGTAGCTGTTGACATTAAGTAGGATTTACGCAAAGGTTCTATATGTATGTAGGGTGCGTTACGCTACGCTAACGCACCTTTTTTAACAAGCATCTTTTTACTTTTTGCCTTTAGGTGTCACCTCTTCAAGTTCCGATAAATTGAACGTGACAATTTTATCCCAGTTACCCCCTTCAAACAGCACACCCGCTTTCCCATCACCAATGCGCTGGACTATCCCTTCAAATTTATAGTAAATATCATCACCGTTGATAACGCGCACAATTGAGCCAGGAAGAATCATAGCTTTTTACCCCTAAATCTCTATCTCTTCAGCTTACTATAATGTGCTAGCTGATAGTTTAGCTAATTTGTCCTCAAACCTTACGCAGCTAAACTCTAGATATTGGTCAAGGTGCGTTACGCTACGCTAACACACCCTACATATAGAACATTTGCCTAAGTCCTACCCTTACAAAGGACAAATGACCAATGACGAATAACTAAAACTTCAATCGGTGTCGGTGATTGGCAACCGATTCCACTAATCCAATCGCTAAAAAGTTTGCCAGTAATGCCGATCGCCCATAACTTAACAACGGTAGTGGAATCCCAGTAATCGGGGCTAAACCAATATTCATACCGATGTTGACTACAGTTTGAAACACAATCATCGATAGTACACCAATTGCCAAGAGTGAGCCAAAGTTATCCTTAGCATTTTGAGCAATGATCACTAACCGTAAACACAACAGCCAAAAGGTAAATAGGACAAGCAAACAACCAATAAATCCGAGTTCTTCACCAATGGCAGAAAAGATAAAATCGGTATGCTGTTCCGGAATAAAGTGGAGTTGGGTTTGCGTCCCCTGATACAGTCCTCTTCCCGTGAGTTGACCTGCGCCAATGGCAATTCGAGACTGAATCAAGTGATATCCTCCGCCTAAGGGATCTTTATCCGGATCTAAGAAAAGAATCAATCGGTCTTTTTGATAATCTTGAAGCAATCCCCACAACAAGTTTCCTAATCCCCCCGAAATCGCATTGGCAACCAATGCTCCCATCCCACCAAAAAGGGACCAGGGTAAAGTCCGCCAACCAATCAACATCATCGCTCCTACCCAGACAAACCATCCGGGCAAAAATACATTGAACATGATCGCGGAAACGATGGGAGAGGCGAAAAGGATTAGCCATCCGGGATTAGCATTTCCCCAATAGAGCATTCCCATCGTAATCGCACCAAACACCAATGAGGTTCCCAAGTTTGGCTCTAAAAATACAAATAGCCAGGGAACAGCGGCAATGGCTAAGATGCGGAATACCGCATTTAATGTTGAAGCCGGTTGCCAGTGGATAATCGCGGCGAGGGTGATAATCAAGCCAATTTTGGCAAATTCCGACGGTTGAACGTGAAAGCCTAGGATATTCAGCCACCGTTGTGCGCCATTTGCCGTCGTTCCCATAATCATCACCGCAAACAACGAGATATTCGTCACCGCATAAACCATCCAATGCCATTGGAGTAAGATTTCGTAACGCGATCGCGCGATCAGAAAACACAGAGTTATACCAATACTGCCAATGATCCAGTGCCACCACCAATCGGTTAGCCCCTCATTCATTTCGGCACTGCGAATCATTACCCCACCGAGAAGGGTGAGACCAAGTGTAACAAATAATAGCTGCCAGTCTAATTCCCGCCATTGGCTGAGGAACATAAGCCAGCGCATTTGGGTACGGGTTAATGACTTTTGGAACATAAATCCTTGGGGAATGCAATTGACGTTTCTAGCAATTAGCGATCTTTAGATGCCCTGTTCAGGAATTTATCAAAAATAGTTTTAGACAATCCCTGATACAATCCTCGGCTCGGTGAAAATAGGGACGAATAGGGAAGAAGGCATTATATTTTAACCCTATAATTCGTTATTTTCCTCCTTCTCCTACGTGTTTACCCAGAATTCAACCCCGTATCAATTAGAGCTGAGGGCAGCAACAGACACTTTTGCCGCAATCGCCTTGGCGATCGCGATCAGCGCTTGAGCTGATGCCGACTCCGGTTCAGCCACGACAATGGGTAAGCCGCGATCGCCTCCTTGTCGCAGGGTAATTTCTAGGGGAATACATCCTAGTAAGGGTATCCCTAATTCCTGAGAGGTTTTTTCACCGCCTCCTGAACCAAACAGATCATACTGGCGATCGGGCAGATCCGGTGGAATAAAATAACTCATGTTTTCAACAATACCCAATACCGGAACCCCCAATTGCTGGAACATCTTCAAACCGCGCCGGGAGTCCAAGAGAGCTACATTTTGTGGTGTTGTCACAATGATCGCCCCAGCCATAGGTACAGCTTGGGCTAAGGTCAACTGAGCATCTCCGGTTCCCGGTGGCATATCCACAATCAGATAATCCAATTCCCCCCAATTCACCTGGTAGAGAAACTGGCGAATAATACCATTTAACATCGGTCCCCGCCAAATCACCGGCTGATCGGGATCAATCAGAAATGCCATAGACACCAATTTAATGCCATGGTTAAAGGCCGGTTCGAGTACCTCTCCTTGAGGACCTTGTTGCACCATCACCTTGGCATCCGCTAATCCCAGCATCGCGGCGGTATTGGGTCCATAAATATCAGCATCAATCAAACCCACCTTGGCTCCCGTCTGGGCGAGGGCAACTGCCACATTCACCGCCACGGTACTTTTGCCCACACCGCCCTTCCCACTGGAAATAGCAACTAGATTTTTCACGCCATCAATCCCTTGGCGATCGGGTAACGATTGCTGCTGCGGTGTCTCTGCTGTCACATCCACCACAACCTCTTCCACATCCGGAAGCTGCTTCACCGCCTTTTGGCAATCCTCCACAATAAACTCCCGCAACGGACAGGCTGGTGTGGTTAACACGAGGGTAAAGCTAACCGTCCCGCCGTCGATTTTCACGTTGCGGATCATATTCAATTCCACCAAACTCTTTTGGAGTTCAGGGTCTTGCACGGGGCGTAGTACGTCTAAAACTGAATGGGTATCAACCATAATCAGGACAAATTCCTAGGGTGACAATGTGCCGGGACAAATATCTTCATCAATCTTAATAGGTTACGGCGCATTGCTCATTTGTCATTTGTCATTCGTCATTCGTCATTCGTCATTTGTCATTTGGTCAGGGCGGGTTTTGCAGCCAAGCTAAGGAAAACCATCAATATTAGTCCCTAAACCCGCCCCTACACACAGATACACCATGGTACATTTCTACCATGACTGTCCTCATCTCCCTCATCTCCCCCATCTCCCTCATCTCCCTCATCTCCCCCATCTTCCTCTAAACAACCACACCCTGTTCTGCTGCTTGAGCTAATTCAGCCGCAACACGGGCAGCATAGGGGCGAATAAACCACCATAGTAAGGGAGATAGCCATCCCCGCATTGTCACCGAAAAGGACACATACGTTCCGCACAAGCCTGACTCCACCCGATATGTCACTCGATTTTCCACCCCCGGAATTGCCAGCATCCGGACGCTAATTAATTCACCCGGCAATACCCGTTCGACAAACACTCGCACCGGAATCGGAATCAGGCGCGTTACCACCTGGTAAATCAAGCCCGGTTTTGGGATTAAGCCTCTTGGTGCATTTGTACTACAGAGCAAAGGATTCCAAGAGACATCTGCCAAATTGATTAATTTTTGCCACAGAACATCCACCGGAGCATTACTGAGGGCGCGATAAGTCCGAAAGAGGGAAAATTTGCACCAAAGCCCCTCTTGACCTGCGATTAGCTTAAAGGAAAAATTTAGAATCACAACACGCCTCCTATCGCGACGCTTCAGCATTGTTTATCTTAGCAGGGGTTTGGGGAGTCGTAAGACCCACGCTGTAACATAAGATTCAGCGCTCTCGAACACGACTCCCCAAGGTCAATTTAGGTGACTCAATGTTACTCTAAATTGACATTTAAAGCTACACAGTTGACTGGTAAATGCTTTATAATAGGAGTATGCTGACATTTAACTATCGTTACCGAATCTATCCAGATGCCGCTCAAGAACAACGATTGATTGAGTGGATGGAAATTTGCCGCCGTGCTTACAACTATGCACTGGGGGAGATAAAGGATTGGTGCAATAGTCGCAAATGTTTGATTGATAGATGTTCCCGGGTGCATGAGTACATCATCCCAGCAGAAACCCCATTTCCCGGTGAAGTGAGGCAGCTTAACAATTTGCCGAAAGCTAAGAAGGAATTCCCCAAGTTAAAGGAAGTTCCCTCTCAAGTCCTTCAGCAGACAATAAAGCAACTGCATAAAGGTTGGGACTACTTCAAATCTCGCGGGTTTGGCTTTCCTAGGTTTAAGAAGGTTGGGCAGTTTAAGTCGTTGCTATTCCCTCAGTTCAAGGAGAATCCAGTAACGAACCTCCATGTCAAACTGCCAAAATTGGGGACGATCCCAATTAACCTGCACCGCCCTATTCCATCTGGCTTTACGGTTAAGCAGGTGCGAATTATACGCAAAGCTGATAAATGGTATGCATCAATCAACATCCAGTGTAATGTCAGTGTCCCTGATCCAAAACCTCATGGACACCCAATTGGGGTAGACATAGGGCTAGAGAAGTTTTTGGCGACCAGCGATGGAGTTGTTGTCAAGCCGCCTAAATTTCTTAAGAAGCTGCAAAGCAAGCTGAGATTGCTGCAACGCAGGCTGTCTAGGAAACAGAAGCGGTCAAAAAACCATGAGAAGCAACGACTCAAGGTAGCCAGACTTCACCACCACATTGACAACATCAGGAAAGACTTTCACTTCAAGCAAGCTCACGCCCTTTGCGACGCTGGCGATATGGTTTTCATGGAAGATTTAGACTATAGAGTTAGCGCCAAAGGGATGTTAGGTAAGCAGATGCTTGATGGGGGGTTTGGTCAATTCCGTACCATTACCCAATATGTGTGTTGGAAGCGTGGAAAGTTTTTTGGTGTTGTTGATGCCAGAGGCACTTCTCAGGAGTGTCCTGAATGTAAAGGTGAAGTCAAAAAAGACCTGAGTGTTCGGGTACATGATTGCCCTCACTGCGGTTACAAAACCGATAGGGATGTTGCCAGTGGTCAGGTAATCAGAAACCGAGGAATAGAGTTAATTGGTACCGCTGGGCTAGCGGAAAAGGAAACTGCCTGTGCAGTCGATCTACCGGGGGTTGGTGAAAACCAACACCATCCAAGTGGCGCAATCCCCTGAGCTTCGACAGGCTCAGCTACCGCGTAGTCGAAGGGGAGTAACCAGGAAATCCTCAAAGTGATTTGGGGAAACCCACACCATAATTTCCAATTTGGTGTGGGAGGATGTCACCTTAATTCGGCAAGACACGGTATTGCTACGCCATCGACCCTATTGGCGATCGCACCCAACGATTAAGTAGGGTCTGCTGAATAAGTTTGGCGGTGGGGGTAGGGAGCTGAGCTTTGTCCGACTACTTAGCAATTAGTTGGCATAGTTGACACCATAAACCTTTAAAATAGAGCCTGGAACCCTTAAAATGCCTAACCATAGCCTTCAGGTAATGGTAATACTGTATTTACTATTGAAATTATGACCGCAGCTCATACACCGACCACCAATCCTAATCGTTCCTTACCTGCCACTGACTCTAGGGATAGAGTGAAGCAGTTCATGCAACAGATCCAAGACACTATTTGTGAGTCCTTGGCACAGCTTGATGGTGCGGGTCAGTTCCAGGAAGATTCTTGGCAGCGGGAAGAAGGAGGCGGGGGTCGTTCTCGTGTAATCCGGGATGGCGCTGTCTTTGAACAGGGGGGTGTTAATTTTTCTGAAGTATGGGGGACTCAACTTCCGCCCTCGATTTTAACCCAACGTCCAGAAGCCGCAGGTCATGGCTTCTATGCCACGGGTACATCTATGGTGCTACATCCGCGCAGTCCTTATATTCCCACGGTTCACTTAAATTATCGTTACTTTGAGGCAGGACCCGTTTGGTGGTTTGGTGGAGGAGCCGATTTAACGCCATACTACCCCTTTGCCGAAGATGCGGCTCATTTCCATAAAACCCTAAAAGCCGCTTGTGACAAGCATCACTCCGAGTACTATCCCGTATTCAAGCGCTGGTGTGATGAATATTTCTATCTCAAACACCGTCAAGAAACACGAGGCGTTGGCGGACTGTTTTTTGACTATCAAGACGGAACCGGGGAATTGTATAAAGGTCCCCAGCCAGAAAAAGCAGCAGCCATCTACAGTAAGGAACTGGGGGCGGTAAAACCCCGAACCTGGGAACAACTGTTTGCCTGGGTGCAGGAGTGCGGTCATTCATTTTTGCCAGCTTATGTGCCAATTGTCGAGCGGCGGCGGGATATGAACTATGGCGATCGCGAACGCAATTTCCAGCTTTATCGTCGGGGTCGGTATGTTGAGTTTAACCTCGTGTATGACCGAGGAACGATCTTTGGCTTGCAAACGAACGGACGCACCGAATCGATTCTCATGTCTCTCCCTCCCTTAGTTCGTTGGGAATATGGCTACCAACCCGAACCGAATACACCAGAGGCTGAACTGTACGAAACGTTCCTCAAACCTCAAGATTGGACAAACTGGACTCCTTCAACCTAAGCCGAATGGTAGTGACGTACTCCTACAGTCAATCATTGATAGTCATCTTTACCAAAATTTGGCACAAAAATAGCGTTCACTTTGTCTTGACCTAACTTGGGAGTATGTACAATACAGAAGAGATTGCTAACGCAAAAACCACCATGGCAATCTTTCTAGGGTGAGTTACACCCGATGTTAAGCCTGTGGACTGGTTGACCCTTCGACTTGCCTCGACTTCGCTCTGTACAAGTCGCTCAGGTTCAACACCGAATTTCGACAGGCTCAATTGCCACGTAGCGCTCGCTGAAGTCTGAGCGCTCGCCGAACGTCCGAAGTCTGAGGTGTTGAGTGCCATCACTGCTAGGATGAAGCAGGAACCGTAGGAGCTTGGTAACCAAGCCCGTACTCCCAAGGATATCCAGTTTTGGGGAACTTTGGGTAAGTCTTCTGTAATGGATAAGTAGCGTAGGTAGCCCGATTAAGTTACTTGTTGAAACAACAATTCACCCAACGCCTAAGTAACGGAATTGATACCCAAACCCTGTATGGCTCCTCTTGTGATGTCAAGGGGAGCTACTGCTGCTCAAGGAGGTCTTTATATGATTCATATTGATCAAAAAACACACACGACGAAAGATGGTACAACAGTTATTGTTTTGGCACCAATTGGACGCCTGGACATTACCACAGCTTGGCAATTTCGCCTGAAATTACAAGAATGCATTTCCAAACTCAGCCGCCATGTGGTGGTTAATCTCAGTCAGGTTAACTTCATTGACAGTTCTGGTTTAACCTCTCTAGTCGCGGGTATGCGCGATGCGGATAAGGTCAAAGGTAGCTTTCGCATCTGTAATGTCCATCCCGAAGCCAAACTGGTGTTTGAAGTGACGATGATGGACTCCGTGTTTGAAATTTTTGAAACGGAGCAAGAAGCTTTGGAAGGTGTACCCCGGAGTATGGCAACCTGAGGCAAGGAATTCATACCTAAGTTTTGATGTAGGTCGTTCACTAACTCCCAAACAACCTGTACAGGAGAACAGTCCCCAGCTTAAATTAGCAGTTCCCCAGCGAAGTCTTGGCGTTTGGTAAATCGAAATGGACCGAGTAAGGCTCCCCAAGTGGCTTTTCCGGTACTAGGGTCGATGCCTTTATCGTAGCTGCGAAATTCATCGGCTGTTACTTCAAAGCCGAGAGAGACTTGGTAATTATTGCCCTGATAACTAAAGCGACAAGGGCGATCGCTGGCTGAAGTGGTAGTAAATTCATAATTATTCAAACCAATTTGCTGCATCTGCACGTTCAGACGGCAATCGGGTAAACCTATAATATCGTCGCGGGTAAGCTGCTGCAACAATTCGGGGTGGCAACCTGCACCGCGAACGGCGTCTGGGTTTTTGATCTGATAATACTGTACCTGTAACCCCGTGGAGGATTGATCACTTTGACACAGCCGCAGAATCCGTTGACGGTAGGGGCGATCGAGGTTAGTAATCGGTGCTTGTTCGGCAAAGAGGGTGAGGCTATCGTCGGTGACAGCTCCCGTCGCTAAATCAAAGATTATAGCGCGGGCTTCTCGTTGACTCCTGCTATTGCATAGGACATTTCACGAGCTTTGGCTTTACTTCCCCGTGCTGCCCCACCGGAGAAGGAGTAGAGAAAATTCTCGCTCTACCTGTGTTCCTTGAAAGTTTTACATACAAGAGGCTGGCGATGATTGCACAATTCCCTGTAAAACCCCATACTTTCAGTTGTCCCGGTTCAATTTGTAGGCGGCTTTCGCTCTTGGTTTGCTTAACCTACGTCCAAAATTTTACCAGGGTGACTGGCAATTCATCCCGTCCCCACATCAGAGATTATGGGGCGGGGCTTCTTGCCGGAACAGCTAAATTGAGTTAGATCAAGCCAAGAGACATTATACTAAGTGGGCTGGTGGAAATAAACTGGTAAGATGGAAGGAATGACTCGATTGAGACTCTATCCCCTAGGGTGAAACTCAAGCGAGACAATGGTAAAAAATATCCTTTATATTTTGCTCTGTGAGTAACGTTCGCACCGTCTCGGATACCAAACGAGATTTTTATAACTATCACACCCGTCCAATCAACTCGATTTACCGACGGGTGGTAGAAGAATTGATGGTCGAGATGCATTTGCTGGCGGTCAATGTGGATTTTAAGTATGATCCCATCTATGTCTTAGGTGTGGTCGCCTCCTTTAACCGCTTCATGCAAGGCTATCGACCGGAACGGGATAAAGAATCCATTTTTAACGCCCTTTGTCAGGCGGTGGGAGGTAATCCACAACAGTATCAGGAGGATGCGGAAAAACTGAAAGCCACAGTAGGGCGTTTATCGGCGCAAGAACTGGTTGACTGGTTTGGTTCACCAACACCTTTAGAGGGTGCTGAGGATATTCATACAACGGTTGCCGCGATCGCAGATAATCCTAAGTTTAAATACTCTCGTCTGTTTGCCATTGGCTTGTATACCCTTCTGGAACAGGCAGAACCGGAGCTAGTTCAAGACGCGAAACAGTCGATGGAAGTACTCCAGCGAATCGGTCAAACTTTGCATCTTCCCCAAGAGAAACTACAGAAAGACTTGGAGTTGTATCGCAGCAACCTGGAAAAAATGGCTCAAGCCCAGATTGCCATTGAAGACGCGATCAAAGCCGATCGCAAAAAACGGGAACAACGGGAACAGGAAAAAAAGAAAGCCACGACTGGACCGAGTGATTCCCCAGAATCGACGACAGCATCCTGAAGTTGATCAAGGGATATTGATACCAAGTTCCGCCTGGGTAGAGACGTTCCGGCGGAACGTCTCTGTGGTTGTTCAAAGTAAAGGTTTTAGTCGTTCCATAAGTTGCTTGTCGGAGACAACCCCCTCAATCCGTTCCACCGCTTTGCCATCCTTAAAGAGTATCAGGGTGGGCAGGGCTTCAATATGATGCTCAGAGGCAATCTGGGGGTATTTGTCTGTATCAATTTTGACCACTTGTAACTTACCCTTGAGCTGAAGACCGACTTGCTCGAGGGTCGGTGCGATCATCTGACATGGACCACACCAAGTCGCGTAAAAATCGACCAACACGGGTACATCCGATCCAGAGAGGAGTTCCTGAAAACTGGCAAACTGTTTTTTAACTGCCATAACAAAACATCACGGTTATTAGTTGTTTGGCTCGATTCTAGTGCAAAATGCTAAGAGCTGACTTCGGCGAATAGATAGAGGTATTGTTTATGGAAGCATCACAGACATCTGCCCAACTCCGCGATCGCGTGGCGATTGTCACCGGGGCGTCACGGGGAATTGGTCGCGCTGTGGCATTGGCATTAGCCGCAGAGGGCGCGAAGGTGGTGGTTAACTACGCCAGTTCCAGTGGCGCAGCTGACGAAGTTGTCGCCAAAATTACCGAAGCCGGAGGAGATGCGATCGCGCTTCAGGCAGATGTCTCGAAACTGGACGAGGTTGAGACTCTGATCAAGGAAACCAAAGACAAATTTGGTCGCTTAGACGTACTGGTGAATAATGCTGGGATTACCCGCGACACCCTCTTGATGCGGATGAAACTTGATGATTGGCAGGCAGTAATTGACCTAAATCTGACGGGTGTCTTTTTATGCACGCGG
Source organism: Coleofasciculus sp. F4-SAH-05 (assembly GCF_040222985.1). Taxonomy (NCBI): domain Bacteria; kingdom Bacillati; phylum Cyanobacteriota; class Cyanophyceae; order Coleofasciculales; family Coleofasciculaceae; genus Coleofasciculus; species Coleofasciculus sp. F4-SAH-05. Next base: position 56,044 of record NZ_JAVKBY010000205.1, on the reverse strand, counting down.
GCAGCCAGTAAAATCATGCTCAAACAAAAATCGGGTCGGATTATTAATATTGCCTCCGTCGCGGGACAAATGGGCAATCCCGGTCAGGCAAATTATAGCGCCGCCAAAGCGGGAGTGATTGGGTTTACTAAAACCGTGGCGAAGGAATTAGCGTCTCGTGGGATTACGGTGAATGCCGTGGCACCGGGATTTATTGAAACCGATATGACCAAAGATATTAAATCGGAGGATATTATCAAATATATTCCCTTGGGTCGCTACGGCAAGCCAGAGGAAATTGCGGGCATGGTGCGATTTTTAGCCGCTGATCCGGCTGCTGCTTATATTACCGGGCAAGTGTTCAATGTCGATGGCGGTATGGTGATGGCGTGAACAATGCTGTAGGTTCGTAGTTGGGCTGTCTTCGCTATAACTTTTGTCATTGTCCCGATAACGTAACTAAACGTATCGGGGCAACTGATGCTGAGATTGAGTGGGCGCGATCGGGAAACACCTCAAAACAGCCTGTTCCGCGTTATTGTCTGGGCAGCGATGACTTGAGTAATTTTATCCGGATTGAGTCAACAAGATGTGAATAGGTTTACGGAGTTTAGCGACAGATAGCTGTAACCCATGGAACACATTCAGCACTTTAATCGCAATGGTTCAACCAACCGAGTTAGTCATTGAAGCGGGGCGAACGGAACAGCAGTATTGGAAAGACTTGTGGCGTTATCGGGAGTTGTTTTATTTCCTAGCGTGGCGGGATATTCTGGTGCGCTATAAGCAGACAATTATTGGTATTGCTTGGGCGCTGATTCGACCATTTCTGACCATGATGGTGTTTACCGTGGTGTTTAGCAAAATTGCCAAGTTGCCATCGGAAGCAGGTGCGCCCTATCCAATTTTGGTGTTTGCAGCGATGTTACCCTGGCAGTTTTTTGCTAACTCCCTTTCTGAATGTAGTAATAGTTTAATTACTAATGCCAATTTAATTTCTAAGGTGTATTTTCCCCGCTTAATTGTGCCAACGAGTGCAGTGATTGTCAGTTTCGTCGATTTTATGATTTCGGGGATAATTTTGCTGGGGTTGATGGCATGGTATGATTTCGTACCCAGTTGGCGGATTATGACGCTACCGTTGTTTATTGGCATTGCGTTTATGGCGTCGATGGGAGTGGGGTTGTGGTTAGCATCACTGAATGTTAAGTATCGGGATTTTCGCTACATTGTGCCGTTTATCGTGCAGTTTGGGTTATATATTTCGCCCGTAGGATTTAGTAGCAGTTTAGTGCCAGAAGAATGGCGGTTTATTTATTCACTCAACCCGATGGTGGGGGTGATTGATGGCTTCCGCTGGGCGATTTTGGGGGGTGAGTCGAAACTGTATTTGCCAGGGTTTACGTTGTCGCTGGGTTTAGTGGCGCTGTTGTTTGCCAGTGGGATTTGGTATTTCCGAAAGGTGGAGCGGACGTTTGCAGACGTAATTTAGTCAGGTCTTGATTAGCGTGATTTTTTTTATTTAAAGAATTCAATTATTTAAATAAATAGTCTGTTTTTGTATTTTTCCGGATAAATTGGCAAAGCATTGCATCTATAGATAGCAGCTTTTTTGCAGTATGTCTAATACGATAATTCGGGTCGAAAATTTAGGGAAGAAGTACGTTATCGGTCACCAGAAGCAGGAACGGTATACGGCGCTGCGGGATGTTATTGCGAATGGGGCAAAGTCTGTGGGGCGCAGGTTGCTGAAGCCTCTGGGTAAGGGGGAGTCTGACCCGACGGTTGAGGAGTTTTGGGCGCTTAAGGATGTGTCGTTTGAGATTCAGCAGGGGGATAGAGTTGGGATTATTGGGCGCAATGGGGCGGGGAAGTCAACGCTGTTGAAGATTTTGAGTCGGATTACGGAACCGACTCAGGGAAGCATCCGGATTAAGGGTAGAGTAGCGAGTTTATTGGAAGTGGGGACAGGGTTTCATCCAGAATTGACGGGGCGGGAGAATATTTATCTCAATGGTGCGATTTTGGGGATGAGTAAGGCGGAGATTAAGCGGAAGTTTGATGAGATTGTCGCTTTTGCTGAGGTGGAGAAGTTTTTGGATACGCCGGTGAAGCGGTATTCGTCGGGGATGTATGTGCGGTTGGCGTTTGCGGTGGCGGCGCATTTGGAACCGGAGATTTTGGTGGTGGATGAGGTGTTGGCGGTGGGGGATGCTCAGTTTCAGAAGAAGTGTTTAGGGAAGATGGAAGATGTAGGAAAAGAGGGACGGACGGTATTGTTTGTGAGCCATCAGATGTCAGCAATAGAAAAGCTATGTTCGCGAGTTGTAGTATTGCGTTCAGGACTGATTAAATTTGATGGTGACAATAAATCAGCAATTAACTTTTATCTCAATGATGTAGAAAAACAGACAAGGGAAACAAAACTTACAGATATCAAACGTTCAGGTAATGGAGAGATAAAAATTACTAATTTCTATATAGAAAATACTACAGAAGATCCGCTAGTTTCAGCCGCTTGTGGACAGGATTTGGTTTTGGTATTTGAGTACCAAAAGAATACAAAAAAAAATCTTAAAAATGTAAGTATCGGTTTTTCTATACATAATGCATTGGGAGATACTCTCTCAGTTTTTTACAGCGACTATGCTGGAACTACATTTTCTTCAATTCCTCATGTAGGCAAGCTAAAATGTAGAATTAAGGATTTTCCATATTCGAGAGGTAGATACTTAGTAGGTGCAAGGATTACAGTCAATGGTATAGAAGCAGACTGGCCGAGAGGATACATAGGCTTTATTGATGTTGAAGCAGGAGACTTTTATCAAACTGGTAATGTCGCGTTGAGTGGCATTGGACCAGTTTTAATTAGAGGCGATTGGCATTTAGAATCTTTAGAGGACGTGCAAAGTGAACTTTATTTTTAGAAAATTTAGAAATATTTACAAGAGATTTGAAAACGGCTTTCAGGTTACCGTCTTTCCAGAAAAATTCTCTCTGTATCCTAAACCGCAGTATCTTTACCATAATCTTTCCTACTCCCAAGAAGGTGAAGACATGATACTTTCTCGTTTTTTTGAAAACAAAGAAAATGGTTTTTATGTAGATGTAGGAGCACATCATCCTCAACGGTTTTCTAATACTTATTTATTCTACCTACGAGGTTGGCGGGGAATTAATATTGATGCAATGCCTGGTAGTATGGAATCCTTTAATAAGATTAGAGTAGGTGACATTAATTTAGAATTTCCTATTTCTGATTGCCATCAGACTTTAACTTACTATGAATTTAATGAACCTGCTTTAAATGGGTTTTGTAGTGATATATCTATGAAGCGTAACGGATTGGGAAATTATAGAATTATTTCAGAAATAAAGTTGAAGACTTATACTTTATCTGAAATTTTAGATAAATACTTACCCAATGGTCAAAAAATAGACTTTATTACTGTTGATGTAGAAGGTTTAGATTTACAAGTTTTGAAATCTAATGATTGGCATAACTATAGACCTCACCTTGTTTTAGTAGAAGATTTAAATAGATTGTCCATAAGTCAAATGCATAAATCTGAGATAGCTTCATTTATGAAAAAACAAGACTATCAACTTTATTCCAAAGCCATACATACTTTATTTTTTTTAAGCAACAATTAAATCAGACTGAAGTTTTACTAACGTATTTGTTTTTAATAAATTAAGTTAACTCAATAATTATGTCTCTTTCCACACCTGTTGCTTTCCTGATTTTCAATCGCCCTGATTTAACAGAAATTGTGTTTGAGGCGATTGGCAAAGCCAAACCCAAGAAGCTGTTGGTAGTTGCAGATGGACCACGCTTCCCTGAAGAAGCCGAAAAGTGCGAAAAAGCTAGAGCCGTTCTTAAAAAAGTTGATTGGGACTGTGAAGTATTAACCAACTTTTCAGATAAAAACTTAGGTTGTAAGCAACGTGTATCGAGTGGATTAGATTGGGTATTTTCAGAAGTTGATGAAGTGATTATTTTAGAGGATGATTGCCTTCCTGCACCATCATTTTTCTCCTTCTGCCAGACTCTACTTGAGCGTTATCGGCATGACGAAAGAATTTTCATGATTAGTGGTGATAATTTTCAAGCAGGTCACAGCAGAACTGCCTATAGTTATTACTTTTCCAAATATAGTCACATTTGGGGCTGGGCTTCTTGGAGAAGAGCTTGGCAATACTATGATGTGGATATGAAAACATGGCCAGAATACAAAAAACTTAATTTGATACGTTCAGTTTGCGAGGATTCCTACGAGCAGAAACACTGGATAGATATTTTCGATACCGTATTTAATGGTACTGTAGATACATGGGATTATCAATGGCTGTATACCTGTTGGTCTCAAAATGGTTTGTCAATCTTGCCTGACCTAAACCTTATATCAAATATCGGTTGTGGAAGAGGTGCTACACATATTTCTGGTGGGAGTCCTTGGGCGCGATTACCTGTAAGTAATATTGGGCAAATAAAACACCCTAATTTCATCGTTAAAAATTATGAAGCTGATAACTATACTTTTGATTTCCATTATGGAGGTAAAAGCATAAAAAGTGAAAATAAATTACCTTTTAAAATTTTCACAACAAAACAATCAATTATTGCTTTTTTGACAACTATTCTTGGCAAATAAAATATGTATAGATATACCTACGAGGAATCAGTTAGTTGGATGCGGAGTCAGCCAGAGTATTCTGAATTGGTGAAACTTTGTTACCTAAATAAAGACAATTTTGCTGCTGCCAATAATTTTGCTGCCAGTGAGGAGTTTACTGAAGTAGTACAGCTATTGCCTCTAAGTCGATCACATCAGAAGTTAAAAATTCTTGATCTTGGTTGTGGGAATGGAATTGCTTCTTATGCCTTTGCTTCTCTAGGACATGATGTTTCTGCGGTAGACCCTGACCTTAGCAAAGATGTAGGATTAGAGGCGACAGCAAGACTAGCATCTAAAGTAAGTAATGGTTCAATAACAACTTTCCATGCATTTGCTGAATCTCTGCCTTTCCCCGATTCTATATTTGATATTGTCTATGCACGTCAAGCGCTACATCACTTCTCTGATTTGCATAAAGGACTAGCCGAATCTTCGAGAGTTCTAAAACCTCAAGGTTTTTTCCTTGCAACCAGAGAACATGTCGTTAATGACGAACAACAGCTTAAAGTATTTCTAGAGAGTCATCTCCTACACAAATTACATGGTGGAGAAAATGCCTATCCCCTGAATGATTATATTTCAGCACTCAAACAGTCAGATTTTAGAGTCATTAAATGTTTGGCTACATTTGATACTGTTATCAATCACTTTCCAATTTCTAATATGCAAGTTAAGCAGTGGTTGTTTCAGGTGCTAGAAAAGAAATTCGGACAAGCACCAGCCTCAGTTCTAGCCAAATTTTATCCTGTTGAAAGTCTATATCGATATCGTTTATCTCGTTCTTGCAACTCTCCAGGTAGGCTTTACTCATTCTTTTGTATCAAAGAGGGAAATAGGTAATGCGTATTCTCTACGATGGGCAAATCTATGCAATGCAAGCTGCTGGAGGGGTTAATCGATATTTCGCCAATCTCATCAGTAGATTACCTGAAGACTTTACCCCTGTCTTCACCACTTGCCAATCTTGGAACGTTAACTACCCCACTCATCCAAATCTAAAAACCTTTTTCTATCAGAGATGGGGATTCCGTCCTGGTCGCGTCTCACTCTGGCTAGAGCAATATTACTTTAGAGCGATTACTGCTTTCAATCATTTTAATGTTATCCATCCCACATACTACTCACTACTTACCTGCCAGGAAGTTAAGCAATGTAGATATCCTGTTGTGCTAACTGTCTATGACATGATCCACGAGCTTTTTGCCAAGCAGATGGATGCTAAGGGTAAGCAAATTGAAGAAAAGCAAAAGGCAATCTTAGCGGCACAAGCAATCATTTGCATCTCAGAGAACACCAAAAAGGATTTATTAGAACGGTATTCCTTACCAGAGGAAAAAGTAACCGTTACCTACCTGGCTTCTGAGATCGATGTCAGTCTTTCCCACGGTTCTGAGCCAGTTCCCTCTCGTCCTTACTATCTCTACGTTGGTCGTCGCGACAAATACAAGAACTTTGATCGCTTACTTGCCGCTTTTGCCAAAGCCGTCTCCGTTCAACCCGATATTACTCTCTGTGTCGTGGGAGCGCCTTTTAATCAGACAGAGCAAAAACAAATCGCCAAGCTTCAGTTGAGTGATTGCATCAAGCATTACACCTATGTAAGCGACACTCATCTCGCCAAGCTTTACCGTTGCAGCGTCGCCTTTGTTTATCCTTCCCTGTACGAAGGATTTGGCATTCCTCCTTTAGAAGCCATGTCTTGCGGAACTGTAGTTGTTGCTTCTGATTGCTCCAGCATTCCTGAAGTCGTTAGTGATGCTGGGATACTATTCGACCCTGAATCAATCGGGGATTTAGCCGATATCTTACTTTCCTTGCTGGATAGTCCCACAGAACGCGATCGCTTGATTGCCAAAGGTCACCAGAGGGCGCAAGCTTTTAGCTGGGATAAGACTGTAGCGCAGACTCTCGATGTTTATCGCTCTATGGCGTGAGTCAAGTGACGAGTGCTGCAAAACTAAAGCGCGATCGCTCCTTAAAGCTAGTTGGGTAAAGCGGTGTACTCGATTTAATTTATAAGAAGTAGAAAAAATATGATATCGTTAAGTATTTGTCCGGATTTAATCAATAGAAGCTGTATAAAGGAATGAGCTGAGGTAATTGATTTATAACCTTTCTCAAGTGGATGAGGTACAACCAATGCTTGCCCAGTAAGTAGTCGGACAAAAGAAAACCGCACTGTATTAAGTTTTGTAAACAATCCTCAACCGCTCTATAGCAATAAATTTTTTAATTGCAGCCTCATAAGTTTGGGCTTAAATCTATGAAATTGGAGTAAATAATCATTGAAGACTATTGCACTTATTGACCCTCTTTGGAATGGACATCATCCGACTTACTTTAAGCTCTTTAGCAAAACTCTACTTGAGATGGGTCATCAGGTTATGGCTTTTTGTATAAAACCTACTGAATTAAGCACATGGCTTACCAATTATTGTCCACAACCAAATAAGTTATTTCACACTTTTCAAATACAGCCAGCCTCTAGTCAATTTCTAGTTCGTCGATTTAGTTCAACGCTTACGGCAATAAAACGTTGGCAGTACGCTAATGCTGTCATTCAGAACGCCTCATCAAAGCTAAAAAAATCACCAGATTTAGTCTTTTTCCCATTTCTTGATGCTTATTTACCTCCCTATCTTTTAGCACCTTACATATTGGATCAAATTTTCCCATATACCTGGTCTGGTATATATTTTCAACCTCGTCATCTGCGAATAAAACAGCGACTATCTCCTATACGCCGTGGTCTTCTGACTCCCCACACAGTTTTCAAAGCTTCCCATTGCCAAACTGTTGCTGTTCTTGATGAAGGAACTGCCGAAAAACTACAAAGCAAAATTAATAAAACTGTCATTCCTTTCCCTGACATTACAGATGAGTCACTACCTGATCTCAGTTTTTCAATCGTCAGTCAAATTCAGGAAAAAGCTTGTGGAAGAAAAATCGTTAGTTTATTGGGGTCGCTTAGCAAGCGTAAGGGATTATTGTTACTATTAGAAGTTGCCCAAAAATTAATTAAAGAAGAGTATTTTTTCGTTTTTGCTGGTTATCTAGATCAGTCAAATTTTCGTCCAGAAGAACTGAATAAAATTAAATATTTAACTAATTTAAACCTTCCTAACTGTTTTTTTTATTTTAAACGTATTCCCCATGAATCTCAGTTGAATGCCTTGATCGAAATATGCGATATTTTATTTGCTGTATATAAAGACTTCCCTTGTAGTAGTAATTTTTTAACTAAAGCAGCAGTATTTAAAAAGCCAGTGATTGCAAGCAATGCTTTTTGTATGGGAGAAAGAGTTAAAAAGTTTAGCTTAGGATTAACTATAGATCAAGAAAGTGTTTTACAGTGTATTAATGCAATTCATCGTATAAGCAATGATTCCGATTTTAATGGTAATGAAATACAACTAGATTTTGATAAGTACACATGTTTACACTCTATTAAAAACCTTCAGTTGGCTTTTCAGTCAATTTTAGATACCATCTAAATGAAATTGCCACTATCACCATTAGGTAAGTCTTAACGATTACTTCTTAATCACTAATTAATCACAAGATTTATGTACACAATGAAAACAACAACAAAAAAAATACTAAGACGCTTAGGATTTGAAGTTCAAAAATTCACTCCGCTAACATCTGAAGTTGCCCAAATGCAGTGTTTATTTGCTCATCATTCAGTTGACTTGGTTTTAGATGTGGGAGCAAATATTGGTCAGTATACTCAATTCCTTAGGGAATTTGGTTACTCGGGAAGGATTGTTTCATTTGAACCTTTATCAAGTGCTTATTCTCAACTAAAACTTTTAAGTAAAAAAGATCCTTTGTGGGAAGTTGCTCCTCGAACGGCGATAGGAAACATAGATGGTAAAATAGAAATTAATATTTCAGCAAATTCTCAAAGTAGCTCTGTATTAGACCTATTAGACTCTCATCTAAATATATTACCCAATTCTGCATATATTGGTTCAGAAATAGTTGACATGAAGAAGCTAGATACTGTAGCTGAAAACTATATTAAAAATAATGATAATTCAATTTTTTTAAAAATGGATGTGCAAGGCTTTGAAATGCAAGTATTAGAAGGAGCGGCTAAAACATTGCCAAAAATTCAAGGTGTTCAAATGGAATTATCACTTGTACCTCTTTACGACAAGCAAATTCTTTTCCGAGATATTTTAGAAAAAATGAATGAACTCAATTATTTTCTTTATGGCTTTATGCCTGCTTTTACTGATATAAAAACAGGAAGAATGCTACAAATAGATGGAATATTTTTTAAAAGTTAAAATCTATAATAAATAATCAATAAAAAATCAAAATTGAAAATTTCAAATGATTAAAATCATCTATGATTATCAAATATTTTCTAGAAGCAAGTATGGTGGAGTTTCACGTTATCTTTGTGAAATCGCCACTCGAATTGCCAGAACAGAAAACTTTGATGTTAAAGTTCTGGCCTTCGCCTATATTAGCGAGTATCTGAGACATAATGCATCTGAAATAGTTATTGGTTGCCCTGTCCCTGCACTACCAAAAACATCAAAAATAATAAGTGATTTTAATTTTAAATTTTCAAGAGAATGGTTAAAAAAAAATCCTCCTGATATTGTACATGAAACATACTATTCACAAAGAACAATAACCCCTAGTCGAACTAAAACAGTAATCACAGTGTATGATATGCTTCATGAAAAATTAATAAGCTTATTTCCAGAGGGCAAAAATCACCCTTTAATAAAAGCAAAACATATCGCCATTAAGCGAGCTGATCATATTATCTGTATTTCTGAAAATACAAAAAAAGATTTACTGGAAATATTAAACATAGATCCAAGAAAAATTTCTGTTATTTATTTAGGCTATTCTTTAAATTGTAAAAAAAATAAAATAGGTCAGCCTTTTTACAGTTTTCCTTTTATTCTTTATGTAGGTTACAGAGGAAAGTACAAAAATTTTGAACGTTTGCTACAGGCTTATTCTAGTTCCAAAAAACTCAAAAAAGAGATTAAATTAGTTTGTTTTGGAGGAGGTTCATTTTCTAAAGAAGAGAAAAAAATAATTCATGAGCTAAAGATATCAGAAGACAAAGTTATACAAGTCTCTGGAAATGATGATCTTCTAGCAAATCTCTATAATTATGCTTCAGCATTTGTATATCCCTCACTTTATGAGGGATTTGGTCTTCCACTGTTGGAAGCAATGTCATTTCGTTGTCCTGTTGTTTGTAGCCGTATTAGTTCTATTCCTGAAATAGCTGGAGATGCAGCAGAATTCTTCAATCCTTACGATATTCACAGTATGTCTAACGCTCTAGAGAAAGTTGTTTATTCACAAGAGAGAACAGAAATGCTTATTAATCTAGGACTAGAAAGGATTCAAAAATTTTCTTGGGAAAAATGTGTACACAAAACTTGTTTAGTTTATTCAAGTTTAAATTAAACAAGCAATAGATTAATTTTAAATGTTCCAAAAATGCTGAAAATGAAAATGAATTTGTTTAGTGCAAAATCGGCAGTAAAAATTTTTTGTGGTCAATATCCAGCACTTTTTTATACAATGTATGGATTAAAGCCTATAAATCGTATGTTATTTGTCAATCAAAGTACGCAATTGGTGATTGAAGGATTTCCTCGGTCAGCGAACACATTTGCTGTACTTGCTTTTCAATACTTACAATCAAAAGAGATAAAAATTGCTCATCATTTGCATGTACCATCCCAAATTTTTAGGGCAGTAAAATGGCATATTCCTACAATAGTTTTAATCCGTAATCCAATAGATGCAGTTGCTTCACTATTAGTTCGTAATCCAAAATTATCAATTACTCAATCCTTGAAAAATTATATCTCTTTTTATGAAAGAATTCGCGAATATAGATATAGTTATATTGTGGCTTCTTTCGATGAAGTAGTTCAAGACTATTCTCAAGTCATTAAAAAACTAAACAATAAATTTGATACTAATTTTTATGCAAAAGAAATATCAGCCTCAGCTAAAAAAAATATTTTTAATCAGATTGACAAACTTAGCTGTTATTTTGTGTCTGGTGAAGAGTCTAAGGCAGCTCGTCCTTCCGTGCAAAAAAAAGAATTAAAACAAATAATTAGGCAGGAAATACATCAAAAAAAACACCAAAGTCTTGTTGTCAAGTCAGAATACATTTTTCAAGAATTTACGGCAGATAAAAATTAACTCAATATTCCCCTTGGTTTGCCCTCTAATTATAATAGGATGAAATGACATTAATGAAGTTAAATCGCAAAAAGTTTTTATTTATAGGTTGTTCTACAATTAAAAAAAATGCTGCATTGTTTCGGCTGCTACTTGCACGCTACCTAGTCCAGGAAAGACATGAAGTACATCTACTGTTAGAAGATGACCCTGTGAATCGCGACTGGGTTGCTAAAAAAATTCCTGGAGTACAAACCCACTATCTATCTGTTAAACCGTTACTAGAGCTTGTAATTGAGCGGCGTCGATTGATCAAGCAAATCCAACCTGATATTGTGCATATATTGGGAATTGGTGTGCAAAATGTACTGACAATGCCTATCTTGTCTAAACCAAGTTCTCCTGTTTACATCCCAGACCTAGACGAGTTGATGTCGGCTAAGGCTTCTTCATTGGCTCGCAGGCTGTTAAATCGTTACTTAGAGGAACAAGCGCTACGCATCAGTCAGACAGTCATTTGTGCTAGCCAGTTTTTAGTGGAACACCTTTCTCATCGTCATGGTCGTGACCGTAATCAATTCTTGGAGCTACCATATGCCTATGATCCTGAATCCTTTGCTACTTGCCAACTGCTTGCAGACAAGATTCGCTCTAATTATCGACATCGAAAAATTGTTGTTTATATGGGAACTTTGTGTAAAGAATATCAGAGTGATCAGGTTCTAAAACTAGCTGAAAATATGCAGGAGTATCGCCAAAATTTAGTCTTTTTAATTATCGGCAATGGATCTAATTTTAATCTCAATAAACAATGGGTATTACAGAGAAAATTAGGAGACTTCGTGTTTTTTTTAGGATACATTCCTGAAGATAATGTATCTAGCTATTTAAAAGCAGCAGATGTGCTGTTGTTTCCGATTAAAGACAACAGACAAAACAAAGCACGCTGCCCTAACAAAACCTTTCAATATATTGCAGCTAATCGACCAATTGTTACCAACAAAGTTGGTGAAGTAGAACGGGCGCTAGGCTCTGATGCATACTATTATGATTTCGATAGTATTGAAAGCTTTAAAAAAGCTGTAATAGCTGCCCTTGCTGACAGTCATCATTATACCAGTAGTAGACCATTGAGTCTTTATACATGGGAAAAAAGAACAATAGATTATCAAAGATGGCTTTCAAATATTGGGCTAATTTAATAAATATTAATCATCAAAAAATAATCAATCAAATAAAGCAGGAATGAAATCAACTGATCAAGCAACCAATAAAACACAAGAAAAGCCAATTTTTTTGACTGGGTCACATCGTTCTGGAACTACTTGGCTGGGAACTATGCTTGCCTTAGCAAAAGGCACTTTATTAATTGAAGAGCCATTTAACCTTTGTCCTTGGGCTTATAAACTCGGAGACTTGGCAACATATTGGTTTACTTATGCACCTGAACTTCCTGCTGAACTCAGTTTGAGTGCTTACCAGAAAGTTTTAGACCGAAAGACTGATAAAGTCTTTGCACGTCGTCGGGTACAGCGTTATTTACCATTCACTCGTGGTGGTCGGCTGATTATCAAAGATCCCATTGCCTGTTTTTCTAGTGAATGGATATACAGACATTTTGACCCTGAGGTCATTATTTTAGTGCGACATCCTGCTGCATTTGCTCTCAGCTTGAAGCGAATGAATTGGTATTTTAATTTTGATAATTTATTGTGTCAGAAAAAACTTATGGAGGAATTGCTAGAGCCTTACAGAAGTGAAATGGAGAATAAACCTGAAGCTATCATCGATCAGGCTGCATTACTTTGGAAAGTAATCTATCATGTTTTATTGTTGTATGCTCATAGATACCCTGGTTGGCTTGTATTAACTCATGAAAAACTTTCCAATTATCCAACAATTGAAATAGAAAAGTTATATAAAAGACTTGGATTTACGTGGAACAAATATATTGAATTAAAAGTAATTAACTTTACCGGATTGCACAATCCTAAAAATCCCAAAAATGGCGTTCCAAATGAAATCAAACGCAATAGTTATGCTAACGCAAAAAGATGGAAAAATATACTTTCACAAGAAGAAGTTAAACGAATTTATGATATTACTTACACGGTTTCAAATAATTTCTATGATCATAGTGCATGGTAAGGTAAAACATAAGACATATTGCCTTCAAAAAACTTCTAAACTACCTCGTTAATTTAACATAAACTACAAAAATAATACTCTAGAGGAATAGTCGTTCATGAACGCTAGTTATTTACAAAGAAAGGATTTTACAGAAAAAACTCTCTATAGACTGATGCTACTAACAGTAGCATCTATTCCTCTTTTTGGGATAAAAATTCAACTTGGTGCTACTTTTAGGCTTGAAGATATTTTTACATTGATTGCTAGCTTTATATTATTTGCCGATTTTTTATGGATTGGAACTAGAAAAGATATACCTAGATCATTCTATTTTGTTCGTATTATCTTGTTAGTTTTTTTTTGCTTGCATTTTTAGGCAATCTTGTTTTTTTGTTTGATGAACCTAATTTGGAAGCACAAAAATATTTTAGTGAGCAATTTAATTCCGGTTTTTTTTCTATATTTAGAAAAACTTTGAAGCCCTTGCAAGCTTTTATTAAAAGTAGCACTATGTTTTTTTGGTTGTTGATTCCAATATTCGCAATCAAGCAATATAATCAAGTTATTAAAATTTCAATATTATATGTCATTTCTGCTTCTATTCAAGCCGTATTATCTCTGGTGCAATTCATTGTTTATTTAGTCACTGGATTTAATTTATTTCCAATTAATAGAACAGGTTTAATCGGAGAAAATATAGTTACCCAGGATGCTATTTTTAATTTAGAACAAACTAGAATTATTAGAGTTAATGCTCTAGCTGGCGAGCCTAAACATCTAGCACTTTTTCTTTGTTTTGGGTTGGCTATTAATGTTTTTTTATTAGTTAAATATTTTTCATTAGCACAGAAACAGAATATTTTTTGGATAACATTTTCTTGTATAGTTCAATTTGCTGCTCTATTGTTAACATTTTCAACATTTGGATACATTACATTTATGATTGGATTATTTTTGTATATATTTTGGGTTTTTATTGATTTTACAGCTATTGGTTTAAGCTTGATTAGCATTTTTATTATTTTGTTTTTATTATTGAGCTATGATCATAATTATTTGGTCGGAAACTTAGCCAATTCTTTAATCGGTAAAATATTCGAGTTGCGTTTCCTTGAAAGGCTTAATTTTGATGATTTTGATCAAGTTTATTTGGCTTTTATCAAAAGTAATCCAAGCTATTTACTTGTAGGCACAGGATTTGGCAATTTTCACTTAGCCAGTTTTAATCAAGCCTCTGAAATACTGTCTTGGCGTTTTGGCATTATTCTTCCAAAGCTAGGAATATTTAATATTCTTGCTACATCTGGAGTATCTGGATTGTTAGTTTACTTATTTTTGATTTTTAGACTGCTTAGACAACTTGATTCAGTGCTTAATTCTAAAATCATTAACAACCAATATTTTTATTATTCCGTCAAAAACTTAATTGTATATATGATTATTTCTGGCTTTTTTCTAAGGCTTACTAACCTTGGGTTACTATGGATTGGTGTGGGTTTTGCTGTTATAGAATTACATCATAAAGCATTAAGAAATACGTTGTTTAAAATAAATAATTAGTTGTTTTAGGCTTGCATTTTTTGCGTTTTTTTGTTTTCTTGATCAATGTTTTTTTAATTGGAGCTGAATTGTGAGAGTTCTTCATGTTATTCCTTCAATCGCACCAGTACGAGGTGGCACGAGTCAGGCAATTCTGGAAATGGTTAAATCATTGCGCCTGCACGGTGTCGATGCTGAAATTGCCACCACTAATGATAATGGTGAATATTTACTTGAGGTTCCTTTGGGTAAACCCATCAAGTATGAGGAAGTGCCTATCTGGTTTTTCTCGCGCTTTTCCCCAAATGCCAGATCGATAAGAGAATTCGCCTTTTCCCGTCAACTCACAAAATGGCTTTGGCAACAAATTCCTCAGCATGACCTTTGGCACGTCCACGCTGTTTTTTCCTATCCATCTACAGTCGCCATGGCAATTGCTCGACTCAGGAACATTCCCTACATCAGCATACCCCATGGTCTTCTTTGTCAATGGTCGTTGCAACAAAGCGCTAGCAAAAAGCAAATTTACCTCAACTTAATAGAACGTGCCAATCTACACCATAGCCAAGCGCTTCACTTCACATCCCTACAGGAACAGCGAGAAGCATCTGAGTTAAATCTCAAGCCACCAAGTTTTATTCTCTCCCATGGTGTATCTGTACCTGCTTCCATACCAAATGCTCACTATCAACTACGGCAACGGCTGAACCTTCCTGAAGATGAGCCAATCATTTTATTCATCTCTCGCCTACACCCGAAAAAGGGATTAGAGTATCTGATTCCTGCTTTAGGGAAACTGGCAGATCAACGCTTTACCTTCGTACTGGCTGGTAGTGGTTCTTCCGAGTATGAAGCTAAAATTGATGCTCTTTTAATTGCTGCTGGCATTGATAAGTGCACCTATCGTTCCGGATTTGCCACAGGGGAGATGAAAGATTTATTGCTGCAAGGCTCGGATCTGTTCGCCCTAACTTCCCACTCGGAAAACTTTGGGGTTGTTGTTCTAGAAGCTTTAGCCGTAGGGTTACCTGTTTTGCTCACCCCCGGTGTTGCTCTAGCTTCTATGGTTAAACAGCATCAACTCGGCTATGTAGCAGAACTGGATGTGGCGGCGATCGCATCTGCTATTAAACATTGGCTCAACCATCGCCAAGAAGCCAAAGCAATTGGGAACCGCGCCCGCCAACTCATCCTCAAACAATACACTTGGGATGGCATTGCCTTAAATTTGATTGAGGTTTATACCGCCATCATTAAAAACTATCCTGTCCCTGTTTTCTACTAATGGAGTACCAATTTATCAATGGAAACCACCATTAGCCAATACAAATATGCTTATCAAGATAATTGTTCAGGGCATCATCATACCTATCTGCTCGATCCACTCCTGAACATACTCTCTCAG
The DNA here is from genome assembly GCF_040222985.1 of Coleofasciculus sp. F4-SAH-05. NCBI lineage: Bacteria > Bacillati > Cyanobacteriota > Cyanophyceae > Coleofasciculales > Coleofasciculaceae > Coleofasciculus > Coleofasciculus sp. F4-SAH-05. The sequence goes on along the minus strand of NZ_JAVKBY010000205.1, from coordinate 40,132 downwards.
GCAAAAAAAATTAACCAACAAAAGCTACGTGTATTAGATCTCGGCTGTGGAAATGGCAGTCTGACTCATCTCATTGCCCAACAAGGTTACGAAGTCGTTGGTGTTGAAGAATCTGAGTCTGGTATGACATTGGCTCGTTCTAGTTTCCCAGATTGCCAATTTATCCAGGGGAGTATTTACGATTTACCTTATGCTCAGTTGGGCAATTCATTTGATAGTGTTATTTCCTGCGAAGTCATTGAACATTTATTTTATCCCAGAGAACTCGTTAGATCTGCTAGTAAATGTTTGAAGCCAAATGGTGTTTTAATTATTACCACTCCTTATCACGGCTATTTTAAAAATCTGGTTCTCGCTCTGTCTGGAAAAATGGATAGGCATTTTACCACTCTTTGGGATGGTGGTCATATTAAGTTTTTTTCTACAAAGACTCTAACTGAACTCTTAAAACAAGAAGGCTACACAAACATTCAATTCCGATTCTCTGGCAGATGCCCATATCTTTGGAAATCAATGCTCTGTTCTAGCTCTCCAGTGAATAGTTAAGTTTAAATATTTTAATAGTCAACTCAGGCTTATGCTTGAACAAATAACGCCTCTTATCCTTACTCTCAATGAAGCCCCTAACATCGATCGCACTCTGGCAAAACTCACTTGGGCAGAGCAAATCGTCGTTATCGACAGCTACAGTACCGACGAAACCCTGGACATGGTAAAATCCTATCCGCAAACCCAAGTCTTCCAGCGGCAGTTCGACACCCATCACAACCAGTGGAACTACGGCTTGTCAAAAGTCACAACTGAATGGGTACTCTCCCTCGATGCTGATTACCTCCTCACCGACGCACTGATTGCTGAACTTGCGTCTCTTCCCACAGATTCCCCCATAGATGGCTACTTCGCCCGGTTCAAATATTGCGTATTTGGCAAGCCACTGCGGGGAACATTGCTTCCGCCTCGACAAGTTCTATTCCGACGCGAAAAATCTATCTATCTTGATGATGGACATACCCAGCTACTTCACGTCAGAGGTGAGTCAGGTACACTCAATTCCTATATCTACCACGACGATCGCAAACCTCTAAGCCGTTGGTTATCGGCGCAAGACCGCTATATGCTGATTGAAAATAAGAAAATCCTGGAAACGTCTTCTGGTGAACTTAGCTTAGGCGATCGCATCCGGCGGCAAAAAATTCTCGCTCCCTTCGTCATCCTGTTCTACTGTCTAATCTTCAACCAAGGTATTCTCGACGGTTGGTATGGCTGGTATTATGCACTCCAGCGAACTCTGGCAGAAATCCTACTCTCAATTCGTCTCATCGAAATGGAAAAATTTGCATCTCAAGCACCTACCATGTCGGACAGATCTGTCTCCAACAGAATCGCAGCAACATCTACCCAATCGGTTAACCCTTCTGTCTTGGTGGAAAAATAAACCCAATCTGCCAGAATACATCTCTCATACAAGCCATGGTATGTCTTTATATCACTGCCTTATCTGAATAAGTTGGGTTTCGTAGCTTACCTCAACCCAACCTAAACAATTTACAGATACCCAATGTTACAAGAGGCTGACAACAGCGGATTTGGTATTATCCTCCTGTTCCTTGACCCATTGTATTCGTTTTACGTCCTTTTCTCCCATCTCTTCCATTAGGGCTTGATGCAAACTCTGAAATGACAGACTGATGCAATACGTTAGAATACTCTCGTGCAATCCGATCCGGAGTAAAATGGGATTGTAAATACCGACGACCGGCTTCACCCATACGCTTGACTAACCGTTCATTTGTAGACAAGTGTTGAATAAATTCTGCCAAACCTTTCGCATCACCATTACTAAACGCTGCACCACATTTAGCCTCTGTAATCAGCGCCTGTAAATAAGACTGCGGTTCACAAATCGCGGCAATTGGACGCCCTGCGGCTAAGGCGGCGTAAAGTTTACTGGGGGCGACTAAACCTTCCATCCCTGAACTAATGCTAACTAAGGATAAGTCCCCTGAAGTAAGGGAATAGGGGAGGTTTTGTTTATCTTGATAGGGTAAAAAGCGGCAATTCCTTAAGCCAAGCAGACGAGTTTGGGCTTCAAAGGCTTCCCGCTTAGCACCATTGCCAATAAACACAAACAAAATGGGCTTATGTTGTAACAGTTTGGCAGCGTTGAGAATCGTTTCCATATCATGACAGCGACCCATATTTCCGGAATAGAGTACCGTAAACTGATCAACTAGATTAAAATTTTGGGCAAACCAATTATCCTGTTTAGCAATGGGTACAATCCAATTAGCATCTGCCCAATTATGAATAACGGTAATTTTGTCGTTCAGGGAGGGACATTTAGCGGCGACACGATTTTTCATTGATGGACTCAAGACCACAATTTGTTGAGCCTGTTTCCAAATATGGCAATTTACTGTATTCCAGAGTTTGACCAGCCAGTGGCGACGAGACACAACATTGAGTTCGACGGCAACATCTGGATATAAATCATAGACTAAACACACATAAGGTAGTCCAAATAATTTTTTCGCTAAATATCCCAGAATGGGCAAAAAAGGAGGAGCAGTGGTTAACAGAAGTATGTCCCCCCGACTACGAGTTCTGAGTAAATGCAGTCCAGCCCGCAGACAAAAGATTAGTCCATTCAAGGCTTTGCCACGAATACGTTTTGACCAAATCCGAGTCGCCCGCGATCGCTGAACGATAAGTTGCTGAAAATACTCCCTGGCTGGTGCTGAGTGGCTTTGAAATGCATAACCTGGTTGTCCAGTAAACACTCGCACCGACAAACCTTGTTTGCCTAACTCGACAGCCAATTCTTCTATCAACTGTCCAGTTGCGGCGTAGTCAGGGGGATAATATTGAGTTAAGATCGATAACCGGAGGGATTTACTATGCCGTAGGGGAGTCTCACTATTGCTCATGTTTCTGTGTTACTGACTGGGATATAAAATAGATATCAAATTACGCTAACCTTTACACATTAATTTGCCAATATCCGGATCGGATCAAAACTCGATTGTTCAACTTTGTTGACTATTTATTTTACCCCAATTTAAACCTATTTTTTATTTTTGCATGGTTAAATTAATACATAAAATTTTAATAAAGATTCCAAAATTGAGACTGATATTGGATGTGACAGTTTATGCTCAACTTAAATTAGGTGATCGCTGTAATTTTTGCATCACCATATCTTAACGAACATTTCCAGCACCTTCGGATAGATTTAAATCATTCGTTGGTATTCGTTTGCCCATCCACCGCAGCGATAGGCAAGATTAGTCAACTCAAAATTCCTACACCCTGACCCTTCTATGGATTATCCTGATCGAGCGCACTAACGCTGTATTTGTAAGTAGTCATTATGATCAGCGTACACCAAAACTTCTAAAAAAGTTGTTGTCCTCCTGTCGCCGGGAGTTCTACCTGAGTCGTGAGGTCTAACCTGCGTACATCCCCACCCCCCCTGGGATCAAGAATCTAATTGTCCACTATTCGTGTCAGTTTGAGGAACGCCAACGTTTAACTGAATTATGGGTTCAAATGGAGAATATCAGCCGTTACCACCCAATCGTAATGGACACCTACCGTCAGAATTGTCCAGTCTCTCCCTGTATGAGTTAGTTGAGACAGAGAACGACAAGCTGGATTTGCGTCAGATTCTGGCGGTAGCGCGGCGACGGGCATTGGTTGTCGCTGGGATGGCGATCGCGGTGACTTCGGGAATTGTTACTAAAGTCTTGCAGCAGACGCCTAACTACGAAGGTAAGTTTCAGTTATTGGTTGGATCAGTTTCCGGTGAAGATCAGTTAGAGCAGATTAGTGCCTCCCTGAATCAATCGGCTGGAGTTCAAACTAACAGTATAGATTACGAAACCCAGATTCAGGTGCTATGGAGTCCTCAAGTGATGACTCCAATTGTCGAACAAATTCAGTCTCGCTATCCAGAAATTGACTATAGTACGCTTCGCCGCCAACTGGCGATTAATCAGTTACAAGAAACGAAAATATTAGAAGTACGTTACCAAGATTCTGACCCGGAAAAGATTCAGTTTATTCTAGAGCAAATTGCGACAGGGTATGTGAACTACTCGCTCTCTGAACAGCAGACGAGTACGCGACAGGGGATTCAGTTTGTGGAAGAGCAACTGCCAAAACTCCAAGGGCGGGTGGATAGTCTTCAGCAAAAACTACAGCGATTTCGTCAACAGTATAATTTAGTTGATCCTGATAGTCAGGGTCAACTGTTGACCAGTCGAGTTAGCGCCATCGTCCAAGAACGTCAAAACACCCAAACTCAACTGGATGAAGCCCGCACCTTGGCGGTGCAACTTCAAAGTCAGTTAGGAGAATTAGGACTATCTCCCAAACAAGCGATCGCGGCTTCCGCCCTCTCCGAAGCCCCGCGTTATCAGCAGTTGCTGAATCAGTTGACGGAGATTGAAAGTCAAATTGCTAGTGAGTCAGCGCGGTTCACCGAAAAGAGTCCAATGATTCAGGCGCTACGGGAGAAGCAACAAAATTTACTTCCCTTGCTGAGTCAGGAAGCCGGAACTGTGTTGGGGGCAAATACCGCCGCTGTACCCGAAAATCCGCAATCTCTGGCATCTCCAAGTTCCCTGCGTTCGATACTGACTCAGCAGCTTGTGGAGACGACGAATCAAATTAATATGCTAGAAGTGCGGACAGGTGCGATCGCTAAAGCGGAACGGTTGATGAGTCAGCAGCTTAAGAATTTGGCAGTGGTTGCCCGTCAGTATACGGATTTACAGCGAGAGTTAAACGTCGCCACCGAGAGTTTGAACCGTTTTCTGGCGGTGCGAGAGACGCTACAAATTGAAGCCGCACAAAAAACATTGCCGTGGCAGCTTATTGCCCAACCTCAACAACCTCAAGCACCAATCTCACCCAACATACCCCACGGTATAGCATTAGGGGCTGTGGCTGGACTACTGGCAGGTGCTGGGGCGGGGTTTTTAGCGGAAAAATTGGATAAGGTATTTCACTCGACGGAGGAGGTGAAGGAAAAGACAGGGTTAGCGGTTTTGGGTACGATTCCTTTTCATAAGCCGCTGAAAAAACCGAGTAAATCGGCAAAAACAGCCGGAAAAGTGGAAACTCCGCTATTGGCATCTCCTATCAGTCAATCCACTTATCGCTATCATGCTTCTCCATTTTTAGAGGCGTTTCGTTCGCTTCAGACGAATCTTCAGTTTATTAGTCCCGATCAACCGATTCGTTCAGTGGTAATCAGTTCGGCGGTTCCGGCTGATGGCAAATCCACTATAGCGAAGTTTATGGCACAAGCTGCTGCTGCGATGGGACAACGGGTATTATTGGTGGATGCCGATTTGCGGCGTCCGCAACTCCATGTGAGGACGGATTTACCCAATGTGTGGGGATTGAGTCATGTTATTTCTAGTGACATTAATGTGAAAGATGTAATTCAGCCATCACCATTGGAGGAGAATTTGTTTGTGTTAACTGCTGGGCAAATTCCACCTGATCCGACTAGATTACTCTGTTCTCAAAAAATGCAGCATTTAGTTGAGTCGTTTCAAGAAATGTTTGATTTAGTTATTTTTGATACACCACCAATGTTAGGTTTAGCTGATGCGCGGTTATTGGCGGCGCATACGGATGGGATTGTTATGGTGGTGGGATTGGGGAGAACAGATCGGACGGTATTGGCGCAGGTGTTATCTGGATTGAAAACCTCTCATGCCAGAGTCTTGGGAGTGGTGGCGAATGGGGTGAAGAACTATACCACGAGTTCTTATGATTATTATCATCGCTATTATGAGAAGATGCCACAGGAAACGACGGTGTAGAGTAGGGAGAAGGGGAAGTTTTGAGTTTTAAATGCTTCTGTGTACAGGGGAGACAAAAGAGGTTGTAGGGGCGGGTTTAGCCACTCAGCCAGAAGATATTACCGTTAACCTCTCAACAAAACCCGCCCTTACCTAGTTAGCGGTAGTTTTCTTCGTCGTTGTTTCATATATAATGAATTCCGGCAACGCAACGGGATTGAAACACGGGATTGAAACAAAATTACCTCACCTTTATGATACGATTTAGCGATCGCGACCATTGCGATCGCATCTAACTGCTCATCCGGTAAACCTCGCCAGAGTTGGGTATTGGCGAGAAAATTCCGCTGTTGAGAGGGTTGACTCACGGTGCAAAATGTGTTACTCAGCTTAAAACGGCTTACTGATAACAGTAGCCCAGATTTGCCGCATTCACATAGCCGTCTATTGGTCTTTCAATCGGCACCCAACCATTGTTTCCCTCGTTGGCGATATAAACCGTCCGATTTTTTTCTAGGGTACCAATCACTTCGCCATTCGGTTGCGATCGCACTGATGTATTCGGTGAAACCACCTGACGGCAGTTGCTACCGGGTACAGTGGAAACTCCCTCACTTGCTGGGGTAGTCGGCATGGTTTGAGATGGGGGAACCGCACCCGTACAATAATCTAGATATCTTGCCGCAACATAGCCATCCATCGGGGCGTCAATCTCTACCCATCCATCCTCCGGTTCCCCGATAATATTAACAGTTTGTGCATCTTCCAAAGCCCCAACAACCCGTCCATTGGGCTGTTGTCGTATATTCAGCATTGTATTAACATCAACCTCTCGGCAATCGGTCATTTGGGCAATCTGATAGTCATCAGAACGCTGTACAGATGGCGGTTGATTCGCACTAGCCACTTTTGGAAAAATGGTCAGTGCCAGTGAATAGATAGTTGTAAATCCTAGGAGTTGCCACGTTTTTTTCGGATAGTTCATTAGATCTACTTTATCCTTTAATAATTCTATACACCCCCTAATTTTCTATAAATTGAAAGTAACCTCATCTATCTTAAGTTGAATATAAAGAGAACAGGGAACGGGAATAGGAAAAAGCTACATCTAAATTTAAGGATTATCCTCGTAGGGGCACCATCCTTGCGCCCAGAAATTCCGCAAGGCTTGCGCCCAAAAATTCCGCCCGGTTTGCGCCCAGTTATGAAGCTGTGGCGGAAATTTGTCCAATAATATCAGCCAAGCGATCGCGTACCTGAAGCATCGCATCCGCTATTTCTTCATCAAGAAGGCTAGGATTTTCCCGGAGTGTGAGAATCTGTTGTTTAAGCTGTTGCAGTTGTTCCAACTGCTCTTGTTCCATATCCTCACTATTAATCGCGGCTTCGAGTTGAGAGAATTGCTCGTCATTTTGCATCAACGACTCAATCTGTTCTTGTTGCGCAAGCAGTTGCGCGATCGCATTGTAGTACGCTTGAATCACCCGCACCCGCGCATAAGACTGATTGGCTTCTTCTTGTTGTCCTAAAGCCGATAACACCCGAGAACGCCCATACCAAGGAATCACATCATCCGGATGCATTTCAATGGCTTGATCACAAGCACTCAGAGATGTCTCTCCTTGGAGTTCCAGACATTCCTGCACCAAAGCATTAAACGTATCAGTTCTAGGGGAAAGGGTTTCAGCCGCCGTCACCGGGGGCATATAGAGTCCCAGCACTAATACCACTGTAATAATTACCTGCCAGAGTCTTGAAAGGTTCATGGAGATTTCTTTTCTATGGATACATAACTGTTCTACCGCAATATGGCGCCGACTCTCCTGCAATGGCGAAAGTCTCATCTTAACCAACTCACAGAGAAAGAACGGGAGAACGGAAGCCCCGTTCCTTCACTTCGTTCGAGGACATGATTTTTAAATCGGGGATGAAGTTCGACACGGCGAATTCATTCGCCGTTATTCTAGAATAGAGCTGGCTTGCGGCTGCGAAGTCGAAGTCAACTTGATAGATAAGGTACGCCGGGACTCGACGAAACCCAAGCCGTTAACTCTGTTTGAAACGCAAGAGCCCTGAATTAACAGGGTACTAAGGAGATAACACAGCACCCCTTGAGGCTGACGCTGTGTGCCTAGGAACCCGTTTATCGGGCGGGATATATGGAGCGAAATCTCCATAGAATCTCCCTTCTTCCAGAAGGGAGAGTGTCAAAACGATTGAAACCATTGAAACTATGATTGAAAAAATTTTGCTTGCTGTTGCCGGTCGGGGATTATGTGAAGAAATGTTTAATATGTTGACCGAAATCCCGATCATGCAACAGGCATCGGTTACGGTTCTCCATGTAGTCACCCCCCAAGTTAGTGCTGAAGCCATGTCAGCCAAACTAGAAGAGGGCGGCAAGATTTTGGCAGACGCCGTTAAGTCTCTCAAAATCGATCCCAACAAAATCACACCCCGACTCAAACAGGGAGATCCAAAAGACGTAGTTCTACAAGTAGCTCAGGAAGAGCAATCTGACCTGATTATTATGGGTTCCCGAGGACTCAAACGATTGGAATCCATCTTGGAAAACTCCGTTAGCCAATATGTTTTCCAATTGTCCTCTCGTCCCATGTTATTGGTGAAAGACGAGATCTACGTCAAACGGATCAACCGAGTCATGGTGTCAATGAATAAATCAGAGAGTGCCAAGCAAAGCTTGGATTTGGCGCTGTCTCTGATTCGGGACGTCAAAGGCGGTCAACTGTATTTAGTTCACGTCAACCCCGACCAAAAAACGCCATCGGGTGAACCGATAACCACTCCTGAAACCGATCCGATTTTGGCATCGGCTGCAGCAGAAGCGAAAAAGCAAGGTATTGCCTATAAATGTATTAATAGTAAGGGTCAGGCGGGACGAGAGATTTGTCGCTTGGCAGATGAAATGAATGTGGATTTGTTAGTCCTGGGTTCTCCTGAACGCCGTCCTACTATTGCTATGTCTCTCCCTGATTTAGACCGATTGCTGGGGACTTCCCTGTCTGACTATGTGCGGGTGTATGCGAATTGTCCCGTGTTGTTAGCTCGCACACCGGATTGAGTAAAATGGCACGCTCCTTAAGGTTGGTGGGCAATGCCCACCCTACTCACCTTCAACCGCAAGGAGGCTCCCGCCATAATCTTTGATTTGGCGGTGAGAGGAATTGCGGTCAGGATGCATCGACATCATTACTCATTGCAGTGATATAATTATGGAATGGAAAAGCAAGTGTTAACGATAGTCTGCAAAGTCAACCCCACGCCTGAGCAAGTCGCCAAAATTGAGGCAACCCTTCAGGCGTTTGCCGATGCTTGCACCTACATCAACGAAGTTGTCGAGCCGTCTATTACCCATAACGTAACCATTCAAACCCTGGTTTATGGTGAAGTGCGGGAGCGCTTTGGGCTGTCTTCTAACCTTGCTATCCGTGCCATCAATCGGGTAAGTGCTAACCGCAAAACAGCGAAGCGGATGAACAAACCCGTCAAAAAGTTTCTTCCAACTTCTGCTGATTACGATGCTCGAATTTTCTCGTTTAGGGAGAAAGATTGGTCAGTATCGTTGACGCTTATAGGAGGGAGAGAACGCTTTCTAGTTGATGTTGGCAGTTATCAAAAAGGTAAATTATCTGGATTTGCTCCAACATCGGCAACACTGGTTAAGCATCAAAATGGCACCTACTCAGTCAATGTCCAGGTAAAGAGTGATGCCCCAAATCCTCAGAAATCTCAAGGTGTAATTGGATTGGACTTGGGGCGTACAGATGTGGCAGTAACAAGCGAGGGAGAAAGTTTTTCAGGAAAACAAATAACTCAGGTTCGTGACCAATATTCTAGAGCAAGAGCATCTCTCCAGAAGAAGGCTACAGAAGGCACAAGGTCTAGTCGGCGTCGTTGTCGAAAGATTTTGCAACGGTTATCTGGTCGGGAGAGGCGCTTTCAATCGTGGGTAAACCATAACATTAGTAAGCACGTTGTCGGCAAGGCGAAACAGTCTGAATGCTCAATTGCCATCGAAGACTTAACAGGAATTCGCAATCGCACCAATCAACAACCTAGAAGCAAAACAGAGCGTAGACGCTCAAACTCCTGGGCATTCCATCAGTTGCGAGTTTTCATTGAGTACAAAGCTAATGGTGCTGGCATTGAAGTAATCAAGGTCAATCCAGCCTACAGCAGCCAAACTTGCCACAAGTGTTTGCATATTCATCCAACAAAGGGAAAGTCCTACCGAAGTGGTAAGACTTTCTCCTGTGGACATTGCCACTGGGAAGGCGATGCTGACTTTAATGGTGCTAACGTAATCAAACTATTGGGGCTGTCTGTAAATCAGCCTAGAGGTTCGTACCTATCGTGTGAACTACGTCGTAAAGTAGAGACGCGCCATGGCGCGTCTCTACTTCCAACCTAGTTTATAAGGGTTTGGTACAGGGCTACTAAAAGCCTACTCCATAGTCGGTACTCCGACTTGGTGTAGGTAGTTTACAAATACCCGTGTTCGGCGAGAAATTCAGGTGAAATATCATTCATGGGTAAAGAATTCGCACTTGGGACTTGATACCCTAGTAATCTCTCAACATACTTGCCTAAAATATCGCTTTCTAAGTTCACCCAGCTTCCTGGTTGCAAATAACTCAAATTGGTTTGAGCATAACTGTGGGGAATAACTGCCACCTTAAACCAACTTCCTTGGGGATCACACTCAGCAATGGTTAAACTGACGCCATTGACAGCAATACTTCCCTTTGGCACCAGAAACCGAGCAATGTGACGCTGCCATGACTTTTGTAAGGATGCTGGTGCAGTAAAACACATAATCCAGGAATTTGCTGTTTTTACAGAATCCTGAAGAGAACCAATCCCATCAATGTGACCGGTGACAAAATGTCCCCCTAGTTTACTGCCGACTTGTATCGATGTTTCTAAATTCACATAAGTGGCTGCCTGATGTCGTTGTCCCAGAGTAGTACGACTTAATGTCTCATCCGAAGCGGTTGCCACAAAGCCTTGGGTCAAAATTTCCTCAACCGTCAAGCATATTCCATCAACGGCTACACTATCACCAATAGCAAGATTGTGTAGAATCACGGCGGCATTGTCAGGAAGACAAGACAACTGAAAGCGATCGCCGCCTAGCGGTTGCACGGTGCCTAGTGCTTGAATTAATCCTGTGAACACGATGTTATCAAAGTAAAGTAGCTGGTCGTGGATCGCCGATTATAGAGGCTCTGTGATAAAATGTTTTTGCCGGGAGTGAAGGGTAACTCTAACTAAGGAACTCTTCTGAACTAACCAGTGTTTAACGATTGGTACTACCCAAGTACCGCGATATACATCAAGCCAGAGTGACAATTTAAGCACTTGAAGCACTTACTTCATAGCTGATCAAAACGAGTCTATCTTAAAGTTAGGAGATAAAGCAATGAGGTGGCAGTTCACCAAAGCGAGGGAGATTAACCACTAGAGAGCTATTGGGGACAAGGATAAACGGTTATGTGTTTTTTTCATAAAGTCCCGAAACAAACGTCCTGAGACTGGGGCATACTTGGAGAAGATAATCTTTTTGATCTCTGCCCAATTCAATGATAGAGGACTGATTGTGGGGTTAATCGGTGAAGTAAGGATAAATTAGTATACTTGTTCTAGTTTTAATCCATCCAATGTGGCTTGACTGCTTCGCTTTGATACCCTCGACGCCGACTGTATTCTAGAGGCTAAGCTAATGATTGAAATGAAAGTTGCTGGAATTGCATTAGATGCTGTCACCCGTAGCCCAATCGTGCTGCTGAAAGACTCACTAGAGCGACGCGCTCTGCCGATTTACATTGGACAAGATCAGGCAAAAGCAATTATCAGCGCTTTGGAACGCCAGAAAGCTCCCCGCCCTCTGACACATGATCTGTTTGTGGGTCTCATGGAAACATGGGAGATGAAGTTGGATCGGATTATTATCCACTCACTCCAAGATAATACCTTCTATGCGATCCTCTGCGTTCGTCAGGGTGAAGCCAAAAAAGAAATTGATGCTAGACCCAGTGATGCGATCTCGATCGCGCTTCGCACAGATAGTCCAATCTGGGTGATGGAAGAAGTTATCGCTGATGCATCAATACCCGTTGATCGAGATGCGGATGAAGAGGAACGACAGGCTTTCCGAAAGTTTGTATCGAGCATCCGACCGGAAGACTTTTCCCAGCATAAAGGATTTAAAACGGGCGGTGAAGCTTAGGAGTCGTATAAGATTTACATTTCGCTATCAGTTCGTTGTCATGGGTCATTTTTGACTGGCTGATAACAAAACGTGCGGATTTGGTTTTGGACGCACCCTGAATAACGTCATTACCCATTAGTGATTTGGACACATAAAAGACAAATGATAACGGACAAATGAGACTCGCACTGAGCTTTGGGCGACAGCCCCGCGCTCTACCCGAAGCGGGTGAGTGTCGGGAAGGATAGCCCGACAACGGAAAGGAGTGGAGTTGTCAATCTGGAGTGTTGTGTCTCTCAACATAAGACTTCAATTGGGAGACACTAACCCCTCCGCAACTAGCAATGAAGTAAGACTCGTTCCATAAGACTGACTTCTTGAAGACTTTAGCCAAAGCGGGTCAACGTACCAAATATAGGCTAAGCTGATTTTATAGCGCTTCTAGAGGGTCTAGTTACACTTTGTTTGTACGAACATCTCATCTGGACTCAGCTTCAGGTACGGGAGTTGTAAATACACGCCTAGCGACTTGCTATAACGGACTAAACAATCCAATGATCATCTCCTATCAGTACCGCCTAAAACTTACATACGAACAACGCGGTCACCTGACTCGTTGGCTCGATATGTTGCGGTGTCAGTATAATTGGTTGCTAGCACAGCGATTGGAGTGGTGGGAGATGAATCGTACTCCGGTCAATGCTTGTCCTTTAACTTGCAGTATTGCTCAACCTAAAGAGCAACCCGAATACTATGGACAAAAACGTTCTTTGGTTCAGTTGAAGCAAGAACGCCCTTGGTATAAGGACATCCATGCTCATGTTTTGCAAGATGTGGTCAAACGGGCCGATTTAGCCTTCAAGCGATTTTTAAAAGGAGATAGTAAGGGAAAGCGTAGTGGTAAGCCTCGATTCAAAGGCAAGAATCGCTATCGAACGATGGCATTTCCTTCTATTAAGGCTGACTGCATACAAGGAAACCGAATTGTCTTCCCAAAACTGGGAGCTATTAAATTCATCCAACACCGACCAACCCCAGATGGGTTTGTTGTTAAACGTGCTTTAATCACCAAAAAAGCTGATGGTTGGTATGTCACCTTAACTCTAGAGGACAAGTCTGTTCCCGATACTCCGACAATAGACATTCATCCGACAGAAGATAATAGTATTGGTATAGATTCAGGGCTAGAGTATTTTGTTGCTTGTTCTGATGGAACTCTGGTTGAACCTCCGAAGTTTTATCGACAAGCTGAAGATACACTTGCCACACTTATTGCAATGCTTCCATGCCACGAGATCTGTGTTCGGGTATTTTAATCAAAAAAGTGGGGTTGGGCATCGCCTCACTCAAAAACGCGAAGTCTCGGAAACGGGATGGAGAAGCCCGCACTTTATCCGAAGGATAAGTGTCGGGAGTATGTCAAAAATGCATTATCGACGGTTTGGGAAAACTAATCTGTGGCTATCCGTGTTTTCCCTGGGAACCATGCGCTGCTTGGCGGGTGAGTCCGATGCTGATCAAACCATACAGCACGCGATCGCGAATGGGATTAATCACCTAGAAACCGCCCGTAGTTATGGTAAGAGTGAGCCATATTTGGGGAATATCCTCAAAAAATTACCCGTACCCCGAGAACAACTCACGATTACCACCAAGCTACCGCCAACGCCTGATCCTCAGGTCATGGATCAGTGGATTGATGAATCCTTAGAGCGTCTACAGCTCGACTATCTGGATTGCTTAGCCATTCATGGGATTAACACCTGGGAACATCTAACCTGGGTCGAGTCCCCTAGAGGGTGTATGCAGGCGATACAAGACGCCTTAGCAGAGGGTCGGATTAGACACCTTGGCTTTTCCACTCATGCTCCCCTAGAGATCATATTAGCGGCAATCCAGACCAATTTATTTGAATTTATCAACCTACATTATTACTACGTCTTTCAGCGCCATGCTCCAGCCGTAGAATTAGCGCACCAGAAGGATATGGGGGTGTTTATCATATCTCCGGCGGATAAGGGTGGACGATTCTACACTCCCCCAGCGAAACTGGTTGAACTCTGCTATCCCTTCTCGCCACTGGAGTTGAACTATCGTTTTTTATTGAGCGATCGCCGAATTACCACCTTGAGTGTAGGACCGGCTAATCCACAGGAATTGGACGCACCGTTAGCCGTTGCGGATCAAGATGACTCCCTGACTTCCCAGGAAATTGAGGTATTTTCTCGGTTAAAAACCCAAGCTGAGACCGCTTTAGGAACGGAGCGCTGTAGCCAATGTTACCAATGTTTGCCCTGTCCGGAAATGATTAATATTCCAGAGGTATTAAGGCTGCGGAATTTGGCTGTAGCTTATGATATGACAGATTACGGGACATACCGCTATGGCATGTTTGAAAATGCGGGTCACTGGTTTGCTGGGGTGAAAGGGAATCGGTGTACAAGCTGTGGTGACTGCTTACCCCGTTGTCCGGAACAACTGGATATTCCTGGTTTGCTAGCTGATACTCATCAACGTCTCAATGGATCTCCTCGGCGTCGGCTGTGGGGATAAATTGGGATGCTCCCAATTTAGCAGGTTAGCTGTTTGAGCCGCGATAAGTGTATTCCAGCCAATATCAAATCAGCTTTTAAAGTCAAATTCGGGTAAACTGGGTATCCAATTCCCTGATTTTAATTGCATCTCTATGGTTCCCATGCCCAGTTACCGCCCCAAACAACTCTCCCTTGGTCCATTAGAGGCAGAAATCTTAGAGATTATTTGGCAACTCGGTTCGGCTACCACCAAAGATGTCCACGAACGAATCTTAGCTGATCCAGACCGAGAGTTAGCCTATGCTTCCGTAACCACAGTATTGCGCCGCCTCACCCAAAAAGGCTGGCTAACGTGCGATCGCCAAGATCGGGCATTTCGTTGGCAACCCTTGCTCTCGAAGGAACAGGCGCGGATGCTGCAAGCCCATGATCAGTTGAAGCGATTCCTGGCGGTGGGAAATCCCGATATCATCGCCGCCTTTGCCGACAGTCTCGACCAAGCTAGTCTAGAACAACTCGACGCGATCGCCCAGCGTTTGCAAGCCATTCGCGAAGCGAGGGAGGAACAATGATTCATCTAATCCTAATTCTGAGTGCTTTAGCCGTGGCTTGGTTAACCCGCATTACTTGGTCAGGAAACGAGGGTAGTTATCAGCAGCGCTGGCAAAATGCCTTAACCAAGTTCTTATTTCCGCCATTGCTACTGATGATGACAGCAATCTCTATTGTCTGCATGGGACCCCAAGGGCAAATGGTTTGGCGATGGGAGGGCTGGTTCAGTTATGGATTAGCTGGCACTTTCTTAGGATTTGTGGGAGTGTCCGGGTTGAAACTGGCGTTTGCCGGATGGCGTTCTTGGCAACAGGTTTGCACCTATCCTCAGCAAACCCTTCATGGTAGACCAATCCGCATTCTCAACACACCCTTAGTGTTTAGCGCTCAAGTCGGATTTTGGCAACCGGAACTGGTGGTGAGTCAAGGCTTATTAGAGACGCTGGACACTGATCATTTGCAAGCGGTTCTCACCCATGAAGACGGACATTTTCATTATCGGGATACATTTTGGTTCTTTTGGTTGGGCTGGATGCGGCGATTCTCTTATGGATTAACTAATACAGAAGCGCTATGGCAAGAACTATTACTGTTACGAGAAATCAGAGCCGATCAATGGGCAGCACAACGGGTTGATTTTTTACTGTTAGCGGAATCCCTGTTGACGGTTGTAAGCACACCGCTGATGCATTCTGAAAGTGTCTGTGCGGCTTTTAGCTGTACTGCACCTAAAAATCGTCTTGAGGAACGGATAGAAGCGCTCTTAACTGACATCCATTTACCTAACCAGACTCATCTATACTTATTTATCTGGTGTTTATTATCATGTTTGCCGCTATTTTTAATACCGTTTCACCGATGATTTTCAGTTTTTTAGAACAAATGACAAATGACAAATGACAACTTAGTGAGAATGATGATCGGGTTGGTTTGGCGTGGGAAGAGAATGGTTGTCGGGATGAGAGAGGGATTCTTCAGCGCCGATAGGAATACGAATATTCCCCATACCCATTGAACCAATACTCACTAAGCCCATCGTTTGAAAACCAACAGCTACCGTTCCCATAGAAACTAGCCCAGCCGAGAAGACTCCCATGGCTACAGAACCTAGGGAGAACACTCCCATGGGAACAAAGCCAATTGAAATTACTCCCATGGGGACTACACCAATAGATACGATTCCCAATGGAGCAATTCCGATGGCAAAAACTTGAGGCTTGTGGTGGTGAGAAGAGATTTTGGACATGGGACACTGAAGCTGATAATATTTGGCTCTTGATTCTGGCAAAGCAGCAAACCATTGTCAAAAGACAGGCTGTCAAACTGGGTGTGGGGTGTGGCGAACAGGTCAGCCGTGCTACAATTGTCCCATCTGCATCAAGTCTTTGTTTAACAAAGATTCAAGACTGCCATCGATCCAAACGCGATCGCCTATACAACTGCCCAGCTAACGATTACTTTGACACCAAAGACGTCCCGTGCGCCCTGCACTGACTTATCGGGTTAAGTTATAAACAAAACTAATCATACCCAGTAGTAATTCTAATCATTACAGCGAAGCGTTAGGTCTAAACTCCTTTAAACTTAAGCCTAAGGAGACGAATGCATAACCGGGGAAACTGCATCTACAACTCTTCATCTGAAAGAAAATAGAAATAAAGATAAGAGTTCCCATAATAAAGCCCCAGCTATAAAATGCTAAATTTTTTACCGCCAACCTCAAGCACCGGGAGCCAGGCTTCCGATCCTTTTTTCACGCTCTCGTTGGATATGCTGTGCGTGTTGGGGGAAGATGGTCATTTCCAGCAACTTAATCCCCGATGGGAGGAAATACTTGGCTTTACTCACCAGGAACTTTTAGCGCAACCTTGGCTGAACTTGATCCATCCGCACGATCACCAGGTAACGATCGCGAAGCTAGAAACCCTTACCCATAATCCGACTGCATCGATCCGCTTTAGAAATCGCTGTCGTTGTGCTGATGGGTCTTACAAATCGCTGTTATGGAATGTCTCAATCCACCCCGAAAATAAATTGATTTACGCTGTGGTGCGTGATCAAACTGAATGTAAGCAATCTAAGGAAGCCCTACGCGATAGTGAAGAACGCTTTCGCTGTCTGGTGGAAAATGTTAAAGACTATGCCATTTATATGCTAGACCCAGAGGGACGGGTGATCAGTTGGAATCAGGGTGCTGAACGGATTAATAGGTATCGAGAAGACGAGATTCTCGGTGAATCCGTGTCTCGATTTTATTTACCGGAAGATGTTCAGGCAGGTAAACTAGAGCAAGCCCTGAAAATCGCGGCAGAAAACGGTCGGTTTGAGGATGAAAGTTACCGAGTTCGCCAGGATGGATCAAGGTTTTGGGCAAATGCAGTGATTACAGCACTGTACGACAAGAAAGAGCGATTGCGCGGGTTTACCAAGGTAGTCCGCGATATCACTGAACGCAAACTGGCACAAGAAGCGCTACAAAATGCTCATGATGACTTAGAACGACGGGTTACCGAACGCACGGCTGAACTGGTACAAGTTAATCAGCGACTCAGACGGGAAATTAAGGAACGTAAGCAAGTCGAACATCAACTGCGGCGATCGCAAACCCAGTTGGAACAACAGACTCAGCAACTGCAAGACGCCCTGCAAAAGCTTAAACATACTCAAGCTCAACTCGTCCACTCCGAAAAAATGTCGAGTTTAGGGCAATTAGTTGCTGGCGTCGCTCACGAAATTAACAACCCGGTGAACTTTATCTATGGGAACCTGAATTACGCCGAGCAATACTTTCAGGATATATTAGAGTTACTTGAACTTTATCAGGAATCCAGTCCCCAACCCTCAGCCAACGTTCAAGAGCATATCGAACTCATCGATCTCAATTTCATTACCACAGATCTGCCAAAATTACTGCATTCGATGAAAGTGGGGGCAGATCGGATCTATCACATCGTGCGATCGCTGCGGAACTTCTCTCATCTAGATCGTGCCGAGAAAACCTCGGTGGATATTCATGAAGGGATTAATAATACCCTGTTGATTCTGCAAAGCCGCATCAAAGGCAAAGCAAGGCAAAGCGCAATTACCGTTGTCAAAAACTATGGTGACTTACCCTTGATCGAGTGCTATGCAGGACAATTGAACCAAGTGTTCATGAATATTCTGTGTAACGCACTTGATGCCTTAGAAGAAGGGTTAGAGAAAGGCGCATTGGGCGAGAGTACTTCATCCAAAAACCCCATGATTGAGGTTGGTACGCAGGTGATCAACGAAAACTGGATTGCTATTCGGATTGCCGATAATGGCGTGGGTATTCCCGATTCTGTTAAGCAGCGACTATTTGACCCCTTCTTTACGACCAAACCTGTTGGCAAGGGTACGGGATTAGGCTTATCTATTAGTTATCAGATTGTGGTGGAAAAGCATGGTGGACATCTCAAGTGCTTTTCGTCACCAGGTCAGGGAACAGAGTTTGTGATTGAAATCCCCATTGAACCTAATCTACAGCAGTACTGTTGTTCAAATGTCTATCAAAAGCAGGTAGATTCAAATGTTCGATCATCTCAATCGTCAATTTCTAATTCCTTAAATCGCATGGCAATGAACTAAGGGAATTATCCATGAACAAATGACGAATGACGAATGACAAGCAAGAGGAGGCGATTGAAATCGCTGCTACACAAACTAAGTCCGCCTACGCGGACTGGGTTATAACGGGGGTAGCGTTCCCCGGATTTGGTATAACGAATGACGAATGACAATTACATAATCTTAAATTCTTTGAGTGCAGGCAAAAAGTTTCGGTTTTCATGACTAGGGCGCGTCAGTTTAATTAGGGCAAAGCGCTGGGTGGGAGTTAGGGCTTCCCACTGTTCAGGCATGAGGGAAACGCCAACTTCTTGGGCTTTCGTTTGAACATCCTCAGGAATTATCGTCGCATCCATCCAGGCTGGATTAGGATCGATAGGCAGTTCTGAGGCAGGTTTCCCGGTATAATTCGTCACTAAGTCTTGTAAATACTGCTGATAGGCTTGGCTTTCTTGGGCTGTGGTTGTGGGCATTTCCACTAACGTTTGGCGTTCTTGCTGGGTAAATTGATGCCAGTGGGCTAATTTAAGTTTGACGCCACAGGTGTCTAATTTCATTCGTACCTGCATAGGGATGCAGCGTAAGGAATCGACGAAATCTTGCTCAAATTGGAAGAAGTGAGTCATAGTTTAAATCACAATTATGTAAGGAAATGATAACTGTTTAGGCTGACATGATATGACGAATGACAAATTCAATAAGGTTTTTTCGGCGTAGTGCGGCGGATAATCCAATAACTGATCGAGAGTGATAGAATAGCCAGGGCTAAACCAATAATTTCAATGCCTCCCGTTTTGTCAAGGTTGAGAATGATAATTTTACGGGCAACGGCTATTAGGGAGGTGACGATAACAAGTTCAACTTGAACAACATGCTTACGCAGATAGGCAGTAATGTTTTCCAGAATTTCCAGGGCAATCAGAACATTTAAAAATAGCCCAAAAATTTCAAACAAGTTTTCATTAAAGAAACCGAAGGGTTCAACCAGCAATTGTTGGGAGAGAACGATAATCAGATCGAACATTGCCACCAAGATGACAGCAATCATCACTATGGACAAAATCTTGGAGACAATGCCCTCAACCTGTTCAATCGCACTCAGAAATGAGTTGTCCCCACAAGAATTTTTGAATAGAAGGAGTAATTTTTTCAATCGTTGCATCTTTCTCTAGGAGTCACCCTGCCACAACGATACTATCATTGATGAGATAGTACAAGCATGATTTTACTTATCTCTTCAGAAACGGGGGACTAGGAAAGCACAGTTGCTAGGCGAGACTTAGCGGCTAAACTCATACGGCAAGAGTATATTCCTAATCTTTTACCCTGAACAGGTTTGTCTGTCATCTGTTCAGGATTCATGATTAAGGGAGAAACAACGTTTCAAGAAGAAAACCCTAGGGGACTCTCAATGACCCAAATGTTTTTCAGCTAAAGTTCTTTCAATTTGGATTCTAAATCAAAGGGCTGTCCATAATCCCAAATTTTCATATCTAAACGGTGATTTGATACAGTGATTTCCAAGTCAACGGGAGTCGATTTAGATAAGCCTTTGTGGGCGTGACGAACAACATTTGTAAATGCCTCAACTAGAGCGATTTGACCTAATTGCCAAACCTGTTGGGGAATGGGTAAATGCTGAAGCTGTCCATACCACTCTAAAATTTGCTCTACAGAATTTAGGTCGCTATTGACGGTAAGCCTCAGGTTTCTATAACGAGACTTCGCCCGGTTTCTGCGATAGGAATTGACCAGAGTCAAAATCAAGCGGCGGCAGACACAAACTAACCGAGAAAATAAATTTTTTTGGTGGCATTTCGGTAATAGTTTAACAGGTTCTTGGTCATAGACTTTGCTGATGAACAAACAATTTTTATGGTCTCGGGTGCGAATATACCTGATCTCATCGGCTATCTGGGAAATAATTTTGATGCCCATTCCGCCTTCAGGGAGTTGCTCTATGGTATTTTGCATTTGCATACGAAAAGTCCCCTCATGGAAAGAAACTAATTTTTAGTATCCACGATTTTAAGGTAGTGCATTGTGATAGGTAGATTAACGGTAACGTGATAATTCCCGTTGGTCAGGGTAATTGACTGCACTCCACTGATGTAACTTGAATCACACTAACATGGTTAATGGATTCAAGTTTGCTAATTTTCTCTATAAAAGCTTTTCAGTCGCATCGATGACTGAAAGCATTGTCCAGACTAGCTTTTAGACTCAGGACTGGAGGGTAGAAGTAACAGACCCACTAAAATTTCCCTTGACCGCCTTGCCTGTTGGGTTTAGAGATGTTTGCCGGCGGTTGGTATGATGCAGCAGTAATTTCTAAAGGGAAAGGTAGCGTGATCACCTTTATATATTCTAAATGATCAATGCGATCGCGCCTAGTAATTTGTCTAAGTCTATCTATGATGCAGGATTTCCAGGTGTTGAAGGCATCGTCATCCAGTTCCGTTTGCTGCCAAGAGGGTAGGGCAGTAATACGCTTGTACCAAGCGGTGATCGCCCATCACCGTAGGTTGGGTTGACGTAGGAAACCCAACATCCACTCTCCTGCAACACCACTACGAAATAAACGCGATCGCGCTTATTTCTATTTCGTCGTGGTGCTGTCTTCGCCATCAGCCATGCGATCGCGAATGTCGAGTTGTGGGAATATATAGCAGCCCTAAATAGGTCGCAACAGATATAATAGTAATAATAACCCCCTAGAAAAAACACAAATGAACATTATATAGCAATCCTATTTAGGTTGTGGCAATTTTCAAAACTGAAAGCCTTGCTATACCTTGGTTTCAAGCCGTTCACTCAAGTCTAAGGCGATCGCACGACCAATTCCAACCAAATTTAGGCATAGAGCTATCCAATCTTGACAAAGCCCTCTCAAAATGAGAGCATAAATAAACAGGAGTATGTTAGAGAGAGCAAATAATGTTCACACTAACCCGCTGAGTTGGGTTACGTCAACTCAAACTCAACCTAAAAAGTGACATATACCCCCATGAACCAAATGATACTAAATATAATCTTTTCCTGCCTATGACACGAAAAGCTAAAGTAAAGACATATGCACCTAATTGCAATTAGTAACCTCCGCGTTGATGCTGCCCAGTACCCCGATGTCAAAAACCAAATTGATGCATGGTACGCAACACTCAAGAAGGCACAATGGCAAAATTTGGAGGACGTTCGGAAGATTTACCGAGACGCTGAAGCGGTTGGAAATTTTACTGTCTTCAATATCAAAGGCAATAACTATCGTCTGATTGTCGGTATCGACTACGAAACTCAAACAATTTACTACAAATATTTTTTAACTCATGCCGAATATGACAAGGGCAAGTGGAAAAATGATCCTTACTTTTGACCAAAACGCTTATCGCCATCTACTCGCACAAGTCGCGCCCAAAGTGATTGAGACCGAACAGGAGTATGACCGCGTCCTAGCAGAGGCAGAACGGCTAACCTTTGCCAAAAACCGAACTCCAGAGGAGAAAGCGTTACACAAGTTGCTCGTAACGTTGATTGAAGCCTATGAAGAACAGAACTATCCGATGGATCAAGCCACACCTCATGAAATTCTCCAACACATCATGGAATCCAGTGGTACTCGTCAAGCTGACTTGGTGGGTGTTATTGGATCGAGTGGTGTAGTGTCTGAGGTAGTAAACGGCAAGCGATTCATTAGTAAAGCACAAGCTAAGGCACTTGGCGATTACTTCCAGGTTTCGCCAGCGCTGTTTATCTAACGCATCTGCCATTCCCAGAAAGATCTCCGACTTCTTGGAGAAGCCGAGAGCCACTCAATTTTTATGCGAGAACTGATTACTGAGTACCGATTCCCTCACACTGAGGAAGTTCAGGATTAGTCGCGCCGTCAGCATCGCTGGGTTTCATCTTTGGGTTCGTCTTGATATAGTCCTCCAACCAATCGCAACCGTATCTCAGTAGTTCATCTAACTCATCTAATTTTTTGATTTCCTTGAAATCCCACAAAATTACAGTATTGTTCGCACTGGCTAATGCTAAGGTTTGACCGTCAGGAGAGAAACTCACGCCTCTAATGCCGTCGCGATGTCTGGGTAGAGTTCTCCGGAGACTCCCATCCCAATTCCAGAGTTTCACGGTTTTATCATCACTGGCTGTGGCAATGATTTTATCCTTTGGTGAGAATGCCAAACTCCGAACCTGATCCCGATGTCCTTCAAGCGTCGTAATGTATTCTCCTGCGATTGTCCAAAGTTTCGCTGTATTGTCCTCACTGGCTGTGGCGATGATTTTACTATCCGGTGAGAATGCCACACTCCGAACCCAACTTTTGTGTCCGTTGTTTCCTTTGAGCGTCGTAATCAAGTTGCCATCAGGCTTCCAGAGTTTGACGATTGTGTCATCACTGGCTGAGGCAATAATTTGACCATCGGGACTAAATGTCACATCCCGTACCCAGTCGCTATGCTCCATTGTTAGAGTGTTTCGCCATATACCGTCGAATGTCCAGAGTCTGACGGTATTATCTCGACTAGCTGTAGCAATCGTTTTACCATCGGGAGAAAAATTGACATCAAATACCTGGTCAGGATGCTCTAGAATCCATAGCCGTCTACCATTGCCTGTCCAAAGTTGGACGGTTGTATCATAACTTGCAGTGGCGATGGTTTGACCATCTGGAGAAAAACTAACATCTAAAACCTCTTTGTTATGACCTTTGAGGGTTTTTAGGAGTCTATAGTTTGATTTATGATTTCCATTGGTTGAGGCATCCCGTTGCCATAGTTTTACGGTGCCATCTGCACTGGCTGAGGCAATCCGCTCACCGTTAGGACTAAAACTTGCATTCCAGACTATACCCTCATGTCCGTTGAGGGTTTTTTTGAAGGCTCTTTCACCCAGTTGCCAGACTTTTAATGAGTGATCAGAACTGGCTGAAACTAGGCGATTTTCAGATAAAAAACTCACATCATAAACACCATTGCTATGTCCCGCTAGAGTTGTTTGCAACTTCCCGTTCTCAACGTTCCAAACCTTAACCGTGTTATCCTGACTCGCTGTGGCAATGATCCTGCCATTGGGGCTAAAACTCATACTTAACACTGCATCTTTATGCCCCTCAATAGTTTTTACAGAGCCATCATCTAGCGACCAAAGTTTAACTGTCTTATCCCGACTGGCTGTGGCAATCATTTTACCATCAGGACTGAAATTGACAGCCCAGACTATATCTGAATGTCCTTGAAGTGTCTTATAGGGAATGCTGTCAAACTTATCCTCATCATTACGTTGCCATAGTTTCACGGTGTTATCCCGACTGGCTGTAGCGATAATCTTACTATCGGGTGAGAAAGCTACACTATTAACGCCTTTGTCATGACCTTCAAGTGTCTGGATAAAGCTACCGTCTAAATCCCACAATTTCACAGTCTTATCTCGACTAGCAGTGGCAATTATTTTGCCATCGGGTGAAAAACTAACATCATAGACGCCTTTGTTGTGTCCCTGGATAGTTTTGTAGGGGAAGTCTTTAAAACTACCTTGACCATTAGATTTCCATAGTTTAACTTTTTTGTCAAAGCTGGCTGTAGCCATTATCTGACCGTTTGGTGAAAAATTAACGCTCAATAATCTATCCTCATGGGCTTTAAATTCCTGAATTAATTCGCCATCCGGTTTCCAGAGTATTACAGTTCCGTCATAACTAGCTGAGGCAATGGTTGTGGGTTTACCATCCTCATTCTTTAAAACACTTACATCCCATACAATACTTTTATGCCTTTCTAAGCGATTGCTTTCTTTTATCCAGTAAATTGACTGTTTTAGTGCCGCTACAACTTGCTCAAGAATCTTTTTATTGGAGAGTAATGTGCTTTTTTGCTTAAATTGGCTTCCCGCATTAATCGCTTCGATCAAAGACTCAAAGCGTTGACCTGATGCAGACAAAGCTTCTGATGTCTTAATTCTGGCTAAGATTTGGTTTTTCTCTGCTTCTTGCCTCTGGGATTCTGCTTCTTGCCTCTGGAATTCTGCTTTTTGTCTTTGGGATTCTGCTTCTTGTCTTTGGTGTTGTGATAAAACCGTCGATATGACCAAAATAAAACCTAAAGCAACCGCCGCAAAATTTTTCTGTTTTTGGACGTAAATCAATTGTTTTTGGCTGAATTGACTTTTAATTTCGTCTAATAAGTTTCTCTCTCTGGGGTTGCGAATAAAATAGGTTAAATAATCATGAACAATTTGATAGCGTATTCCATAGCTGTCAGTAATCTTAAAAACTAAACCAGATTTAACTAGAATGTCTAAAACCAAACTTAATTGTTGAGAAGTTCCCGCCTTTAATTGGTCAGGTTTGATAGCCAGATCCGCTGCCAAGGCTTTGAGCTGTGCCTCCAAATCGGCATGACTTTTGAGAGGGCGAGGTTTTTTCCCATGGGTGAGTAAGTACAAGACCAGTTCAGCCGTGCGTTGGTTTTCAGTACCACAATCTTTAATCACTTCTCCTAAATAGCGCTGCACTAGTTTATCCTTCGGACCGCGTTCTTGATACTCAACCAGAGTGGTAATTTCTTCCGTTTGCAGTTGGGCGCAAACCACTTGCAGTTCAATTGGACGCACTTCTTTAGAACGGCTAGCTAAATCCTTCACAACTTCATGAATCAAAGCGGGTTCTAAAGGAAACTGAGAGCCGTCCGTTAAATGTCGAATAAGATTCTTAGCATCTTTCCGGGAAAAGTTGCCTAAAGGGTAGAGAATATTTTTACTGAGAATATCATTCTGGATAGCGTCTAGATGAGGTAAATGATTGCCAATGAGTAAATCATGGAGATAATCCTTCCGCATAGAAAGGACAACCTTGACACCAGGGATATTTAGGCATTTACCTAAAAACTCAAAAATTTGTTCTTTTTGCTCAGATTCGCTGCAAATAAAGAAAAATTCCTCGAACTGGTCAAAAATTAGAACAGTTAGCAGGTTGTGATGTTCATTTTGAGTGAGTTGTTCGATTAGAGTAGCTGCTGAATCCGGTATAGCGGATAAAGTAATTCCTCGTTTCTCCAGCGCTTTAAACAGTGACTTGCCCAAATCCTTAACCCAATCCGTGTAAACCCGCAGTGGAACGGCTAAAATATCGCGAGTATCTGTACCAATATTCTGATACCTCAGAGTTGGGAGTAAACCGGCATTGACTAAGGAACTTTTACCAACGCCTGATTGACCGTAAATCACCGTTAGCTTATGCTGAGTGCTGCCAATTCTGGCAATTAAACCTTTGATATCATTTTCTCGACCGGAAGCCAAAATCTCTCTAGCCACAGTCTCCCGATGCTCGGACTGGGTTAAGGAAAAAGTTGCCTGTCGTCGGGATTGCAAACGTCCCGCACCAATAAAAGCTCGGAAATTAAACTGCTGTTCGATGGAGCGCCGACATTGTTTAACGTCAAAGGCTTCGAGATAGCGGTGTTGTTGGTAGTATAGGTTTCGTAACTCATTCAAAATCTGAATATAAAGCAGCGGATTATTTTCCGGTTCAGCCTTTTTCGCGGTTTCTAGAGTTTTGATCGCCTCCTGAACCTGTCCCAATTGTTGCTGCGATCGCGCTAAGAGTAACAGATACCAACTGTGATGCTGTTTCTCCGTCGTCGCCTCTGAGAGTTGCAACGCTTTTTTGACGAACGCCTTTGCCTTATTCCCCTGGTGCTGGAACAAAGCGACTTCGGCGAAAAAGCCATAATTTTGAGCCAGTGACGCCGGATTGCCATGCTTTTTATGTAATGGCTGGGCTTTTTGAGCGAGTTTATGCAACTCATGCCAATTTTCTAAGCGTCGCCATACCTCACCCAGTTGACCAATAAATTTAGCCACTAAATCAAGACGCCCCACCTGCTCAAAACCATCAATGCATTGCTGAAAATACAACAGTGCTTTGTGCCAATGATGATAACTTTTGGCTTTATCTAACTCGGCTTTGCGGCAATAACATAATCCGATGTAAAACAGTAGCGCTCCCTCTTTTTCTCTCAATGTTGGCTTTTGGGGTGGCGATTCTCCGGCGATGGGGATTTCAAACTTGATGTAATACACCAAAAGCAGAGTCCAAAAAAGCTTTTTTGTGGCAACTAAACTACACCGGATGAGAAAATGCTTGACCTGCTGCCAAAAGGCAAGACTGTGCTGATAGTGTGCTAATGCCAGATCAATTTTATCCTGACCATAAGCCTCTCGACCCCAAACAAAGTCCAAACTCGCTTGTAAGGTTTCTGGTATATCTCTCCCTTGGTTTTTCACCTCCTGCAAAGCGGCTTGAATTTCCCCACTCACACCCCTACCTAAGATGGCATCATTGGCTAAAAATGGACTAATGCCCAAGTCGAAAACTTTCGTAAATAAAGCATTAGTGTTCTGGTGTAGCTCATCGATCAGGGTTTCCGGTGGGTAAGTCAACACCGTGCGCTTTGCCCAACTCTCAATATCTGGAACCAACCGAATCAGCTTTCGCACGATTTCATCGTTAACCCAAATCACTAAAGGAAAGGGACAGTTTTTGCGAAACTCTTCCCGCACTTGGTTCATTGAAGTGAGCAGGTAATCGAGGTTGTCAACAGATTCCAATCCAAATACCATCAACGCCGATGGTATTTGTGTCGCTATCTCCTGTTGAATCGTGGAGTAAAGTCGCTGGTTAGACGGATGGAGGACAAGTTCTCGGATCGGTACAGAGCAAATTTCTTGGAGTTGTTGCACCGATCGCGATCGCAGACTAAGGTAGTTACAGTGAGCCAAAATCAGGGAAAACTGCCCCTCAGACATGGCGATCGCCCAAGCAAGTTCTCGTAATGGTTTTTGGCTATTGCTTCCGGAAGATCCGCTCATGATTTGAATTCCTCCGCTTCTGCTAAAACTGGATTGATCACAAACCAAGAACCTTGGCGATCCTGATACTCATAGACGAACATACTGCGAATCAGCTTTTCGTATCCATCATCGCCAGTGACTTTTTTCTCCTTAGCTACTCGACGCAGTAACACCCATTCCTTCTCATCAACAGCTAACTTCAGCGCATTTTTATGGTCTAGAATTACCTTGTCCAAACTGTCCCGGGAGATCGGTAATCCCATTTCGGTCTGGATGGCATTATTGAGCAATCGTAGCAAATTGCGGACATGACCGCCACTGATCCGACAGAGGCGATCTAAGGTTTCCGGCGTATCAAAAATCTCTGTAATTTTATGGAGACGTTGCTGTGCTTTTAAATCGGGAAACGCTCTGGCTAACACCATCTGTCGTAGTAACGCCATTCCTTGTTCACTTTCACGACCATCGCGCAACTGAACCAATACCATTGGTAATACAGTCGGATTTTTAAACCGCTGAGTCAACGGACCAAACTCATTAGAGAACCTCAACGCCAAGGGCATAGTATAAATTAGATGACAGTTTAAACTGCGTAATTGCTCACCACGGTCTACGAATAAGTATTCTTGCTGATTACGTCCCCAGGGTTTAACAGAACTGTCAATTCGGTCAAGGTTATCAACGATGACTACTAGCCCTTTTTTACCGTAGTCTTTGAGTGTCTTAATTCCGGGTTCAATTAGTTCCGAGTTAATTGCGTCTAATATCCCATTCGTGCGCGGTTCCAAATATCCCCTTAATTTATTCCGAAACTCTGGACTGGCTTTTGCCTTCGCGGTAATCTTACCAATTAAAGGAGCGACGAACGATAATCCTTCCTTCTGATTCACCTTTACTTTACCAACTCCCGGAATGCCGACATCAACTGAAAAATCTCCTTCTGTACTAGCGGCTACATCACCCAACCCCGGAACCGAAGCCTCAGCCGTCAGTTCAATTTCGGTTTGCAACAGTTTAGCCACCTGTTTAAGAATAGTTTGAGTATTTGGGGAACAGTGCCGTTCAATTGTATCCAAGCTTTGACTCACCCGCGCCGCGATCGCGAGCAAAATATCACTGACATCTACGTCTGCCATTTCCAAATTTCGAGAGGATTCAAAATAAACAATATGAAATCCTTCTTGCTCTAACTGGGCTTTGAGTTGCAGTAATTCGGTAGACTTGCCACAGCCAACGTGTCCGGTAAACAGTTGGCAAGTCGGTATATCCGGTGACCAAAATGCAATTTGATTGCTTAATTGCTTGATCGCATGCCCACCGCGTACTTGAGAAAAATCAATATAATAGTTTTGATCCTTGGCTGTATTATTTACGAACAAGGTTTTATCAGGATTGGTGGCTTGGAAAAATTCTCGTAAATCTAATGTCATACAATGCCTATCCTACTAATGACCTGGTTAGCCATCCTCAAACAGAATTGGCTAACCTACTGCGAATGACAGATGCCGTAAATGCAACCTTAAAGAATAATCTAGGATGGTTATACTTTCTGATTCTATTTCAATCAGGAAAATTTGACTTTGGTGAGATAAATATCTCTACAATTCTTCACAAAGTAAGGAGGGGGTTTTTGGTGTCTAGTCAGCTAGTTTGAGAAAATTCCAACCGAAAAAATGCTTGGTTTACTCAAGGCATGGAGACCGTTCACTGATTTAAATTTTTGTAACGATATCCTCAATCCAGCTTCTGCAGTTGAATTTTTATCATCGCTAAGGGGTAGCCCTTATCAAAGTTCCTGGTATAGGATAACGGAGAATGTGCTAATAAAATAGAGAATTATGGATAATCCTGCCTCCCTTCATCTGGCGGTCACTGATGAGGACTTGGCAACCTCCGAACCCAAGTCCCCCGGCAGTTCCAGCATATTTATACCAATCGACCGGAAAAAGCCCCTGAGTGCGGCTTGGATTCCCTTTATCTTCTTAAGCATGGCGCTGTTTATTGTTAGCCTAGCCAGCCCCGTTTTAGCACTGCGGAAAGGAAATAGTGGGGCTGAGGTGACCAATCTTCAGAAAACGCTGCAAGCTGAAGGTTACTTTAATGGACCGATTACGGGGTACTATGGACCGTTAACCGAAGCCGCTGTTATCCAGTTTCAAAAAGCCAACGGACTTAGCCCTGATGGTATCGTGGGGGCGAATACCACCACCCGATTAGAGTCTGACTCCGCCGCAGCAACGGATGCGAGTGTTGATACACCTCTAGAGTTTGAGTCACCCATACCAGAACCGGAGAAACCCGCCGTATCTGCCCGACCCAATTTTATTATCCAACGAGGCGATCGCACTTCTCAAGTCGCCTCTCTCCAGCAAAATTTACAAGTGGCTGGCTATTTTAATGGACCGATTACCGGATACTACGGTTCAACGACCCAAGCTGCTGTGATTCAACTGCAAAAAGCCAAGGGATTAACCGTAGATGGGATTGCTGGACCTAAAACCCGTGCTGCTTTAGAATCGACTCCAGCGTCATCCGCCTCACAAACTGCCCCCTCAACGGAAGCGACAGAGGATCGCATGGGATTCGCGAATCCTGGTTTAGTTCTCAAGCGAGGGAGTCGCAATTCAGATGTGATGGCGCTACAGAGAACATTACAAGCACAGGGGTATTATGACGGACCAATCACGGGGTATTATGGCAACCTAACCGAAAATGCGGTAATTCAATATCAAAAAGCCAGGGGATTAACCGTGGATGGGATGGTTGGTGCTAATACCAAAGCGACATTAGAATTATCCTCTCCCACAACAACACCATCCCCGATTGAGTCTCCAACTGGGGAATTGAATCAAGACTCGTTCTCAACATCGACGGAAAATTCCCAGGATAGTCCCTTTAATCAGGATTCATTCATCGAACCGGAAGAAAATTACGACACCACTCCTTCGGAACAGGACTCTTTTATTAACGAAGATAGCGAAAAAAAAAAGAACGATGAGCAACGTCAGTCCAGCCAGATGACGCTAAAACAAACCATTTCTGGCAAAATTTCCCCCAAATCTATTGTGCATTCAGGTCGGGGTTTATTTTTTGCCCAGAATATGATGTACAGTCATACGATTACGGTGTATGACCGCCAGTATAATTTGGTCAAAACTATTGCCGATGCGGTGAATTTGGAGAAATACGGACATTCTAAGGGGAACGGAACCTATAAAGGATCTCCTGTAGAAGCCGCCTTTTCTGATAATGGAAAATATGCCTGGGTGTCTAATTACCAGATGTATGGTTCAGGATTTAATAATCCAGGAAGTGACAAATGTAGCCCCTCGCAAAAAACAGACAATAGTTTTTTGTATCGCATCAGTACCGATAGTTTAGCGATTGACCAAGTGATTGAAGTCGGTTCTGTGCCTAAATTTGTTGCCACTAGCCCCGATAATCGATTTGCCCTAGTCAGTAATTGGTGTAGTTGGGATTTAAGTGTTGTCGATATTCAGCAAAATCAGGAAGTTCGGCGGATTAAATTGGGTCGATATCCCCGTGGAATTGCGGTTGATGCGGCGTCCCAAAAAGCCTATGTGGCGGTGATGGGTGCTTATGATATTGCTGTTGTCGATCTCAATGATTTCTCACTCGACTGGCTGAAAAATATTGGTAATTCACCGCGTCATTTAAGTATTGATCCAGGCGGTCAGTATCTCTACGCCACGTTAAATGGGGAAGGAACGGTGGCTAAAATTGATTTATTTACAGGTAAGGTTTTACGCAAAGTTGTCACCGGGAATGCACCCCGCAGCATGGATATATCCGATGATGGTGAATTTCTGTATGTGGTGAATTATCACTCAAATACTATGAGTAAAGTGCGTACCAGCGATATGTCAATTCAGCAAACGGTGAACACGAATGCTAATCCGATTGGAATTACGTATGATCCAGAAACGAATCAGGTTTGGGTGGCGTGTTATTCGGGGACAATTATGGTGTTTCAAGACTAAATAGGATTGTCATTTGTCATTTGTCATTTGTCATTTGTCATTCGTCATTTGTCATTCGTCATTTGTCATTTGTCATTTGTAAGGGTTTGCGGCTTGTTGACAAAACTTAGTACGGTGTTGTTTTCTTTTGTCCGACGACTTAGTAATTATCAACATGGAAATTTATCAACGCCACTCGTGGACTCTGACGGTTGAGGAAGCGACGGCGATTCAAAACCAACTCAGTCGTGAAATTATTACCTCGGATCAATTGAGTGAGGTAAAGTATGTCGCGGGTGTGGATGTTGGTTTTGAAGACAATTATGCGATTTCCCGCGCCGCCGTTGCGGTACTGAGTTTTCCGGAATTGCAACTGATCGAACAGGCGATCGCACGTCGCCCGACAACGTTTCCTTATATTCCAGGGTTTCTATCGTTTCGGGAAGTTCCTGTGGTACTAGATGCTTTATCTCAGATTAAGATAACTCCTGATTTAATCTTGTGTGATGGTCAAGGAATTGCCCATCCCCGGCGATTTGGTTTGGCTTGTCATTTAGGATTATTGATTACAGTACCTACGATTGGGGTAGCGAAGTCGCGATTAATTGGTCAGTATGAGGAATTACCCCCAGAGAAGGGGAATTGGCAACCCTTGCGACATCGGGGAGAGGTGATTGGCGCTGTCGTGCGATCGCGGACTGGAGTGAAGCCGCTGTATGTCTCTCCAGGTCATCGGATCAGCTTACCTACTGCAATTGATTATGTCCTGCGCTGCACTCCAAAATATCGATTACCGGAAACAACCCGTTGGGCTGATAAACTAGCATCAAACCGGATTGGTTGATTCTATCAAATCCTTTAGCAGCTATTCGATTGCTGGGAAATCACCGTGATTTCAGTCCGGTGAGGATGTCAATTCTTCAAGAACATCGAGGCGTAGGCGCACCTGTTTCTCATAAGGATTCTCTGCCCAAATTTTTTTAATGGGTGTAGTGGGATCGACGTTAATTGTTAGCGGCTTTCCTGGAGTACAATTATAGGTTTTCATACAATCACCACAGCGAATCGGCTTTTCTCCTCGCTGAACATAAATAATCAGTTGCGTTGCTGGTGAATCAAGCTGAATCGATTGTCGTGATCCCCCTGCTAAAACGTTTAGAAAGTACGACTTTAACGGCAACTGGATTGGTTGTTGAGTGTCAACGCTACTCTGAGCAAGTGTTGGCAAATTTTCCGCTTGAGCTGGAAGGACGCAACAAATCACGAAGAAGAGCGTTACAATAAAAAGTTTACGTTTCATAATTTCAGTATGGAAAGTTAAACCTGGGGCAATCCGGTATTAGTCACTCTCAATCAGCTTTTCATCAGCTTCAATTAAGGCTTCCTGGAGTAGGGGTGAGAGGTTTTCGGTTAAACGTCCAGCACGGATAAATTCAGCATAGGTATCCGCCTCAATATTGACCATTTGTTCTTGCAGTTGTTCCATGTCCAAGCTTTGTAACTGGGGATGGTGATGGAGTAATTTCTCAAGCTCAGTTTGAATAGTTTCGAGCTGACCATCAACAAGTTTTATCTGGTACTGACAAAATTCTGAATTCATTTCGTTGTTAGTCGTTGCTGACTCTAAGTAGTTTTTTACTCGATTTAGTGCAACACGACGAGCGATTGCCTCAGAATATTTATGACGCACGGGTTGATCCCCAATTAAATCCAGTTTTTCCAGAAGGAATTGAGTAGTTAACCCCTCAACTAAGAGCGTAAACAGTACCACGCCAAAAACCGTAACAATAATATCTTGTCGTCCCTCCAAACTCACCGGAACACTTAAGGCTAGGGCAATGGAAACTGAACCCCGTAATCCACCCCACCACAACACCGTTTGCTGTCGCCAACCTATGTTGGACTTGGCGAGTCCATTACTAATCGTCGCTAAGCCGTAAATTGAGATAGCGCGGGTGAAGAGAAGGGCTCCAATGGTAACCCCAATTAAGTCTAGGTTTTGTCCCAAGCGGGAAAAATCGATTTGGTCACCAATGAGGAGAAAGACAATTGAGTTGACAAAAAATGCCAGAAAATCCCAGAATTCAGAGACAATTAAGCGGGTACGGGGGTTCATGCCAATCCGGGAACCAAAGTTTCCCAGAACTAACCCCACAGTTACTACGCCAATTACCCCAGAACCACCGAGTTCTTCGGTAATCAGGTAGGTGCCATAGGCAGAGACTAACGTCAGGGATTGTTCGACGAGGGGTAAATCAAAGCGTTGGGTAAGAAAGGAAATACCAAACCCGATTAAGCAACCGACACCGATACCAATTCCGATAAAGGTAAAGAATTGGGCAACTGTGGTGGATAGGGAAAATTCCTGCGTACCGAGGGGAATACCGACTAATAAGAGAAAGGCGACGACGGCGACACCATCATTAAATAAGCTTTCCCCCTCCATGAGGGTTTTCAGGCGTTTATCCGCACCCAGTTCCCGGAATAGGGCGATTACTGATACCGGATCAGTTGCGGCTAGACTCGCGCTGACTAATAATGCGAGCGCTAGGGGTAATTCGGTGAATTGGGTAATGGTAAAGGCAATTCCCAGCACCGAAATCACCACCCCTACCACTGCAAACAGAATCACCGGGATTAAATCCCGCCGCAAATCCCGCCAACGGATATTCCAGGCTGCTTCAAAGAGGAGGGGGGGAAGGAAAATCTCTAGAATCAGTTCGGGGGATAGGTTCACCAGGCGCACATCTACAAAGGCTAAACCTAAGCCGACAATAACCAGAAGTAAGGTATAAGGGATTTTGCGGAACAACGGAAAAATCCGGGAAACCGTGGCGACACTCAGAGACACCGACAGCACCAAGAGAAATTGTTCCAGATTCTGCTCAATGGCAGCTTCGCTGATAGCGGATTCTACGGACATGAATGACACTCCAAGGTACTGGCAGTCTTTATATAACAGTACAATCTAGCGCAAGCAACACTATCTAGCGTAGGACTGCTCCGAAAAACTTACTCAAACCTAGCTAAAGCTAAAATCTGATGTTTTCTTCCCGTCTCAGCCAAGGGAGTCGGCTCCGGTTACCTCCACGTCTACAACCGCTCAGTTAACCGTTAAGTTGACTAAGGTTCTTCGGTTATTGCAGGCATTGGCTGGAATGAATTGGGCAATGGGTTTGATGAAATATTCAGTTGGGTTAGATACTGGTTAACCGCATCAATTTTCTCCAAATTCCCTTCTTCAATAAACAAATTTCTCGCTTCTAAAAGGAAAGAAACTGCCTCTTGTCCCCGTCCAACTTGCTGGAGGGCAATTCCCATATTGTAAAACGCGAGTGATAGTTTTGGATTGAGTAGAATGGCTTGTTGATATTCGGAAATCGCGTCCTCATACTGCTGATTTCGATGCAGCGCTACTGCTAAATTGTAGTGCGCTAGCGAATCGTAAGGATCGAGTGATATGGCGCGTTCCAGTGCCGCGATCGCGTTCTCGTATTCCCTGTTTTTAATCAGCGCGGCTCCCAATTGGCGGTAAGCATCCACATTGTCTGGATCGAGCTGCGTTACCCAATTAAATCGACGAATAGCTTCTTCTACATCCCCTTGTTGCAGAAAAATTAGCCCCAGCCGATAGTGAGCCGGTGCAAATCGTGAATTGATTTGAGTTGCTCTGAGAAAAGAATTTTTGGCTTCAGTAATCTGGTTTTGTTGAGCTAACAGCAATCCTAGTTGGTAATGGGCTTGTATGAATTGGGAATCGTTGCGAAGGGCTTGCCGTAGTGCCGCGATCGCGGAATCGATTTGGTTTTGTTTTGCCAGGAGTAATGCCAAATTGTACTTAGCAACAGCGGAGTTGGGATTGAGGCGAACGGCTTGTGTGTATTCACTCAGCGCTGCTTCGGTCTCACCTTGGGCTTCTAATGCTAAGCCCAAATTATAGCGAGCGGCGGCTAAATTGGGATCAAGCGCGATCGCCTGTTGATAGGCACTAATCGCTTCCTCGATATTGCCTTGCTGGTATAACATCAAGCCCAGATTGTAATGCGCCTCTGTCATATTCGGATCAAGACCAATAGCCATGCGGTATTGTTCAGCCGCCGAGTCAATTTGACCTTGCTGAAACAGGGCATTCCCCAGTAAATACCGTGCCATCGGGATAAACGGATCTTCCTGGAGGGCTTTGCGAAAGGCTAACTCGGCGGTTTTGAAGTCGCTGCGATTATAGCGCATGACACCTTGTTGAAAAAATGTCGCCGCTTCGAGGTCATTCGTGTATAGTCCCTCAACTAACTGCTTACTGTGCTGGCGCTTGGGTAGACTATCGGACAAGGCGGGACTAACCGACAGGAAACTGAGTGCGATCGCGGCGGCGGCAAGTCCAAAGCGGAGATGGTAATGTTTAGACATGGTAGAAGACGATTGGGAAATTGAATAAAGAATGTGGGTGGGGGAAAGGGTTTATAGCGTTTTATCCTACTTAATAGTGCCAATTTCACTCCCCGATTGGTTAGCGCTTTAATGGTTAACCGCTTCTGGCAAAATCAGCATGGCATCACCAAAGGAATAAAATCGATAATTATACGCGATCGCTTCAGCATACAACTTCAACAGTCGTTCTCTGCCAATCAATGCACTCACTAGCATCAACAACGTGGAACGGGGCAAGTGAAAATTGGTAATTAATCCATCAACCACCCGCCACTGATAGCCGGGATAAATAAATAATTCGGTTTTGCCGCAATAAGGTTGCAATTCCCCACTCGCCGCCGCCCCTTCCAACGCCCTAACCACGGTTGTGCCAACGGCAATCACCCGCCCCCCTGCGGCTTTTGTCTGCTGAATTTGTGCCACCGTTGCGGCGGGTATCTCCAACCACTCGCCATGCATTTGATGATTCGCTACATCTTCTACCTCCACTGGGCGAAAGGTGCCAACACCAACATGCAAGGTAATCGACGCCTGCTCAATTCCGCTTATGTGACACCTCTCCAACAGTTCAGGCGTGAAATGTAATCCGGCTGTCGGTGCGGCTACTGCACCAGGGATTTGGGCGTATACGGTTTGATACTGATCGGGTGTGGCTTGAGAGTGGGTGATGTAAGGCGGAAAAGGCACTTGACCATAGTTGGGTAACAGGGTGACTAGGGACTCCCCCTTGGGTAGGTCAAACTGCAATAGACGCCCACTGGTTGCATCATCTCTGGCAATAATTGTTGCCTTCAGGGGAGATCTATTCTTTGTATTGTCCTGTCTTGGTGTTTCTGTATCCTCTGAAGATAGGGGAGTCTTTCCATGACTGGCTTGAACGATAGGTTGATCCGGTTCAAAGACTATCGTTGAACCCACTTTTAGCCGTCGTCCCGGTTTCACCAATGCCAACCAACAGTTCTGTCCCCGTTCCTCTAGCAACAACACTTCCACAGGCGTACCCGTTACCTTCCGCCCATAAAGTCGAGCCGGGATCACCCGGGTATTATTCAAAACCAACAGGTCGCCGGAACGCAATAACTGAGGTAAATTTCGGAAAATGAAGTGTTGGTGATGAGTTGGAGACTCAACCACGAGCAAAAGAGAACTATCTCTAGGAGAAATGGGTGTTTGAGCAATCTGACCCTCTGGCAGATCATAGTTATAGCTGGAAAGCAATAGGTCATTGGTCATGGGTGGTTCTTCGGATCAAGTACAGCTTATGAGCAATTTTTGATAAATTGGGTAGGTAATAAACGGTTCATGGTTTTAGCTCTACTCTATACCGCGACTTGTCTTGTGCCATCGGGTACTAATCCCCAAAGACAGATGACCAAGAACTAAAATAACGGAATTGGGTATGATCCCCCAGTTGAGAGCGGGGGCTTTTCCCCTACCAATTCCTGATCCCCGTTGTCAGAATGAAGGTATAGCACTTCCCTGGACTCCACCCCTAGCTGCCCTATGGATTACCTTTATTTTTTAGCCAATGCGAGTTTGACACTGCGAGTGGTTGAGTACCTCCACTCCATGATCCAGCTTCCCGTTCAATATACAACAGTGATTCATCAAATTGACGGCTGGGTCATTAAAGTTAAAATGAACCATCCCCTCACGCCTCAGCAACATGGAGATTTCCAAGCCTTCATGCGCGAATTGGGAATTCCGTTCCAACCCGACATGCGCTTGCAAATGGCGTTTTGGAGCCTCGATACCGGACAATCTCCCATCGATGTCATGCGTCGCTATCAAGTCGCTGTGGTATCTCATGGTAACCCTGACAAGACTGATATTGAAGCGTTTCGCCAACAGTTTACCATGGGACTAGGATACTGCCCAGAAACTTTAGCCTAAGGAGTTTCCAATTAATCAGCCTCTAAATATCGGGGCAAGCCCAACTATTCTGCCTTTATCGGGGCAAGTTTAGCCATTTCAAGGGTGGTTAGCTGTAATTAAAAAGCTGGACACCTTTAACCACTATTGCCCAGTTTGAGTAAGTCTTATGTAACGGAGTTAGGACTTACGCAACACCTCTATCTGTAGGGTGCGTTACGCTACGCTAACGCACCATTGCCACGATATGTGGTGTACCTGCGTAAGTCCTGGGAGTCTGATCCAGGCACATCTTAAATCCGCCTCTATGTTGTAGTAGCGAGCAAGATGCTCGCACTACAATAATTTTGCCATGATTCAAATAAGGTTTAATATCATGTTCGCTTGAATACCCATAATTACTATTACTTCCCCCGTTCCCCATTTTTACCAAACCATGTATCTTGCCATGCGCTACCCACGCCTTGAATAACGCCCCGTAGAATTAAACCAATTCCTCGCCCTAAGACTTGCGTCAACACATAAACCACACCTTTACCAACCCAGGCGACTGTTCCCCGTAAACGCGGCGCGATCGCATCCCGAAGTTCATAGGCGATGGTGACAGCTAGCTGAGTACCCTGTAGTTGTTCTAATTCTTGACGCCGAGGGGAATAAATGGCAACTTTTTTGATGCCAATTTCGCTCAAGACAAACAAATCGTAACGACTTTCAAAAATGGCTTGGGGTTCATCGATATATTGATTTCGCCGATATTTCCAGGATAAACTATTTCTAAATCGGGTGATTTCCCGTGAAGAAATTAATCGTTTATCATAAAAATTATGTTTAACAATTTCAATATCTGAGAATTTATTTAACAAAGGTTGAATTACCCCATTAGCCACTTGAATCATCATATTTTGTAACAATAACTCCGCTCGTGCCATTGCTTCTGGCGTATGGGCAGGATAGGATACATTATCAATCATCAACGGGGTTTCAAAGAGGCGATTTCCTAATAACTCAATCACCAAAGGAATTTTATCCAAAATAGCCGCTTGCACAATATCCCGATCTTGCCGCAAAATCTCAACCATTTCGATAGTTTGATTGCCGATAACTAAGGTTGAATATTGACCAAAAAAGTCAGTTAGAGAAACCTGCCATAAATCATGTAATAAGCGCGATCGCTTCTGGGTCAATTGCTCCATCGTCACCTGGGAAAAGCGCAAAGCATCCAGCATTTCCTCGAACTTGTATAAGACAGTACGCAGTAATTCCCGGCGTCTCTCCACTTGCAGAATATCGATTTCCAAGGGAGTATTCGTCAAATTTGCCAAACTAGAATCGAGTTTAGTCAATGTCACCGCCTGGGGGGTAGACGGTTGAAACTGCAACGCCTCAGAGGAGGTTTTGGATAAGGCACTGGTGGGGGATTGGCGCAGACGATTTTGGGGGACAGGAGGACGAGACGATGAAGGGTTTAAAAGGGGTAAAGGTTCAGCAGGGCTATTACTATTATTAGAGGGGACAAGTCCGGAATCTATAGGTAATAGCTGATTCACCAGCCAACGGGCTGTCAATAACTCTCGGCGGCGTCCCGTCCAAAATAACCAATCTAGGCGGGATAAATTACCCTGTTGAAGTTGTGCCGTTACCTGTTTTAAAGCCGCTTCAATTTGTTGTAATCCTGACTGTCGTAATTGAGTATGCCACCGTGGGGGAGGTAATGAATTGGCGGGGGTGGGTAACATTTGCCAATAGGATTCGCCTGCTTTGACTTGTCGAATGGCTTCCACAATTAAGCTGATAGCACATCCTTTAGCACAGTATCCTTCCACGCCCAAGCGTTTGGCGGCAGTGAGTTGGTTGAATTCAGATGGGGCGGTTAGCAGTAAGATGGGCAGATTGGGATAATCCGTCTTAAGTTGCTGGCACAAGGATAGTCCGGTTAGGGGACTGCCGAGCGATCGCCCTAATGCCAAGTCTAAGATAATTAAATTAACCCGTTCTTGGGGGAGTAAGCTGATTAAGCGTTCCAATGCCACCGTTGCTGTATCAACTTCAGCCACGATATCTAAATCAGCAAAGGCTTCCAGGGCTGTGACTAAACCTAATCGGAAAATTGGGTCATCGTCAATAAGTAGGATTTGAGTGGATTGATTGGTCATTGGTCATTGGTCATTGGTCATTGGTCATTGGTCATTGGTCATTGGTCATTGGTCATTGGTCATTGGTCATTGGTCATTGGTCATTGGTCATTGGTCATTGGTCATTGGTCATTGGTCATTGGTCATT
>NZ_JAVKBY010000180.1:0-11126 GCF_040222985.1 Coleofasciculus sp. F4-SAH-05 | reverse complement strand
GGCATGGCACGTCTGAAAGCCGGGGTGTAGGGGCGGGTTTTACCGATAACATTTTTTCACAAACCGATAATTTGACTAAACGCGCCCCCACTCAGGGAGCCTGTCAGTTTTGCCCATAAGTTCAAGTCGGTTGGGTAAAACGATCGCGCAGCCTATTTCTCTTGCGATGCAGCCTGATAGCAGATTAAATCATCATCATTCGCGATCGCCACCAGTTCCGGAGCAGTACCCACGATTACACGTCCATCAGACGTTACCATCATACCTTGAGCTTCTTGAATTGGGTCGCCGGGTTTCCAGAAACTGGGGGTTGAGTATTGAGAATTGACCGTTGGTGCAGTGGCTTGTTGTCCAGCATCGCCACTAATTCCCTGAACCTGAGTGACAGTATAGCGACCCTGTAGCGGATCATAAGGGTTATTCGGTAAACCCCCCGTACCTGTAACGATAAAGCTACCTTGCTCCTTGTTGCGGTGGGTAAGGCAACTATCAGCAATCACTTGTTCCGGCGGCAGAAAATTGGTTGATAGTGGCGAGAGGGAATCTTGATTCAAATTCAGCGAGGATATGAATAAATTACCAGCATCACCGCTACCCAATGCTTCTACTGAAATATCCACTCGATCATTGCCCCGAAATGGCTCAAACGAACCTGGGTTGCGACCTACGGCTGTTCCTTGACCACTGGAGAAAAAGTCTGCCAGAAACACCGGAGAGATAATAGTGATATTACCACCCCTGCCATCAACAGCATTTGCCAGAATATCACTATCTTCTAGAGCGATAAAAACATCGGAGTCAATCGTAATATTGCCGCCACCACCGACACTCTCAAAAACACTGGCACTAATCAAGCTACCGTCGCGGAGACGAATATCTTCAGCCGTGATATCGATGTTACCTCCTCCTGCTTGAGTGGAGGTCGCCCTGATCTCGCCTCCGTCTCGGAGTCTTAGGTTATTGGTGGTAATAGTTAAGTTTCCTGCATCGCCTGTTCCTTGACTTGAAGCTTCTAAAGCGCTGGGACTAATTTGATTTTCTCTACCAATACCTTTGCCAATGATTTCCACAGCATCCGAGGTATTGATCGTTATCGTTCCTCCCTGACCCGCATCAGATGTCGCGGCTGTTAACTTTCCCCCGTCCTCAATAATCAGCCGTCCTGTAGTAATCTCTAAATCTCCAGCATTTCCATTAGTTTGAGTGTTAACTCTTAATTGACTTGATCCAACAATTTGAGAACTACCACTTATTTGTACTGATTCCGAGGCAGTTATAGACAAGTTTCCACTGCGACCTGTACTAACAGAACCTTTGATGATTGGAAATGAACTAGTTGATATTTCAGCCCCATCTCGAACAATTAACCGCCGAGTATTAACTTTTATATTTCCTGCATCTCCGTCATTTCCCGTAATCGTGGTTATACCGCTAGACCCCAGAATATCTGAAAACCCACTCAGTTCTACTGATTCTGAGCCAGTCACAGCGATAGTTCTGGCTGGGACTGACCCAAACGTGAAAGAAGAAATTCGTGAGCCATCAGTTACTATTACGTGTCTGCCTTGTATTTGAATATCACCACTACCGATATCTCCACTATTAAAAACAGGACTCAGATCGGTTACATCAATGATAGCTGCCTGGGATAGATGAATATCCTGAAAATTTTCAACACCCTCATAGCTTAGAGCAAAACCTTGATTTGTTAGGTTCAACGTGACCCTAATTTTGCCATCAACACTTCCTACTTCAATCCGTCCACTTGGCGCTGTTATATTTCCACCTTCTAGGATAACTTCACCGCCTACAAGTGCTAAGCTTTTATCGGCATCTACTCTCAAACCCGCAGGAGTTCCAGTACCATTCGATTTTTCCTGCATATCACCCCGACTTGCTTGAGAGCGGTTGATAATCCGTCCCGGAGAGTCTCCAAATTGCAGTCCTACAGGAACACTGACAGTAAGTACGGATGAGGCTGAAGAGTTAGTTGCACTAAACTCTGTGCCATCGGCAAATTTTATACTATTTGCTGTGCTAGCAATAAAGGAACCACCCAAATCTAGAGCAGCTTCAGCACCAAAGATAATGCCATTGGGATTGAGGAGAAATAAATTAGCATTACCTTGTGCTTTGAGTAAACCATCAATGTTCGAGATTGAATCCCCGGTTACACGGCTGATAATGTTCTGAATGGTAGAGGTGTTTTCAAACCAAGCCGCTCCACCTGTCGGCACGGAAAACTCATGAAAGCTATGGAAAAGGTTTTCTCCGGCTTGGCTGCCTCCAGTAATCGTGAATTGAAG
This sequence comes from Coleofasciculus sp. F4-SAH-05, assembly GCF_040222985.1. NCBI lineage: Bacteria > Bacillati > Cyanobacteriota > Cyanophyceae > Coleofasciculales > Coleofasciculaceae > Coleofasciculus > Coleofasciculus sp. F4-SAH-05. The sequence goes on along the minus strand of NZ_JAVKBY010000180.1, from coordinate 8,820 downwards.
ATTATCTGAACTATTAACATTTGTGGGTAATGTTCCATCTGGGACAATTTGTCCTTGAACAGAGTTGACTGAAACCAGAACGCAATAGGGAAGAGTTGCAACTAACCAGAATGGATGGCGTCGTCGTTCCATATAAGTACCTCATGGGTCACTAGTACGAGTCTAACAACTCACACCCCATTAAGGTTGGAATCACCTATGGTTGTTTCAATAACAACGAGTAAACCATGTCCAACACATCAGACTATTTGAGGTCGCATCCTCTATCTGCTGTTGAGGACTCACAGGCTGGTCTTGCCTTATTCTATTCTCCATGGTGGCATTGGCGGAAACAGGAGCTGCGCCAACTTGAGTAGAAAATGTTAAGCTAAGAGCGATCGCGGTAGATGCAACGAGTTTCATTTTTCTTTTCTCCGAGTAGATGTACGAACCTGTGAGCTTGGTGTGATTCACCTAGCCCTAAAAATTTGAGAGATAACTTGCTCTTATCAGAGACTTTTTATTCAGTTGTTGGAGTTACCCTGTCAGTGGCGCACCCGATTAGTAGAAGTTTGAGAGAAATCTTTTTCTGCCACTGCTCTATAATTAAACTATAGCAAGAGAAAAGAGAAAATCTGTGATCTTTATCAAAGCTTCATTGAGAGTTCATACACCCTTAATAAGCGCATCTTATGGTTTAAGTTTTCTTTACAGAAGTTCTGGGTTAAATAATACACCGAATTTACGGCGTTAGATGAAATTAAACGTAATGCCCAAAACTCTAGACTATAGGCTATGACTGTAGTTGAACCGCAATACATTTGAAATACATCCTGGGTTTAGTGGTGTTTGAGTTACGGTTATCAGTTGAATCGGATTAAATTATTCGTCGAGCGGGATGTGACTTCCCTTTTCCGTCCAAGTGAGATATATCGATTCTTCGTTGGAGGGTTGCAACGGTGAAATCCTTATGGTACAAAGGTTGCTTTTTATTCTTTTGTCAGAGTTTTTTGACAAAGTAAGTTTATGTTAAGAGTTGTAATGTAAGGTTTGCTTATATTAAGGATTATGACGCAATAATTCGTAACATTAAACTTACTATAGAATTACGGACATTGTTTCACTTCACATCTCCCACAATACTGAGTTATAAGTAAGTAATTTTACTCAGCCTCCTGAACATAGAACTCTTTCCCTCGCAGGTTGTTCCAGACATACCATTGGCATCGGCGTCGTAGACAATTCCCATGAATCTTGCCTTTAAGTCCATTTTTGGCGGAAAGATACTCAACTCCATTGCCTTGATTCAGCAACACGCTTACCTTGAACTCACATCCACCCATTAAAAATCTCAATCGTGAAAATTTTGTGAAAGGTATCGTAAAAGGCAGAAGGCTCCAGGGTAGAAGGCATCAGGTTAAAATGTGACATCGCACGCCTTTACATAACTTATTACTTCTTAATATCCATTAACTTAATTTACACCAAGAGATGACCGAGCAACCTGAAGTGCCGTGTCTGGGAAGTCGCTGAAAAGTCCATCAATTCCCAGCCGATAGAATTGCTGATACTCCAACTCAGGATTCCCTTGATAGTCTGGGGCGAGAAAAACCGCTTCATTGCGAAATGTCCACCCATGAACCTGTAAACCTTGAGCATGAGCCTCATCAAGTAAAAAGGTAGGGGGTAACAAGTAGCCATCTGCCCTTGTGGGTACAATTAAACGTTTGTTAACTCCGATCGCATCGGCATAATCAGCAATTTCTCTTAACCCCTGAGGCGTTATCAGATCTCGATACGTCCGATTGCTGTGGTTCTGATGTTGAGGATGAGCAATAAAATCGTAGGGTTGACCGGTGTCATTCACTAACTGTACCAAGGATACATCCGTGATTTGCTTCAGCGCTTTCAAATTCGCTGTTTCAAAGGATTGGATGAACACAGGAGAGTTGCGATCGCCCAATCCGTACTGGTTGAGAATGTTTACCAACGGTTCTTCTAACGAGATTCCGATCGCGTTAAAGTAGGTGGGATGCTTGGTTTCCGGATAAATGCCAATCATGCGTCCAGTTGCAGCACTTTGACGTTGAACTAGCTCAATAATATCTACCAGAGTAGGGATATCAAACAACCCATCTAATTTTGTCGAACGCAGGTGAGGTAATCGTTCTTTGACTCGTAGGGTTTTTAGTTCTGCCAGAGTAAAGTCCTCAGTAAACCAACCCGTGACAGTTTGCCCATCAATCATTTTAGTAGTTTGGCGATCGCGAAATTCTGGACGAGTCGCCACATCGGTAGTACCCGAAATTTCGTTCTCGTGACGCGCCATCAATACCCCATCCTGTGTCATCACCAAATCGGGTTCAATATAATCCGCCCCCATCTGAATCGCTAATTCATAAGCCGCGAGGGTATGTTCGGGACGATAGCCACTTGCGCCTCGGTGAGCAATCACCAAAGGACGGGATTTTTGGTCACGCGATCGCATCCTTATATATATGCACCTCTTTTTATTGTCTTCTCCCCAGACGCACCATGGCGCATCTGGAACATGCACCCCATGCTCCCACAGAAGGGCGGGTTTAGTTCAGTTAGAGGTTTCCTTCTAAACGTTATCGGTAAAACCCGTCCCTACACCCCCGCGCTAAAATCGCCGCCTGTATTCAATAATCGCCCGACTATCCCCGGAAAAATCAGTCCCCCCCCGCAACAGCACATTATCATTCAGCCGATAACGCAGGTTGTATTGAAATGGTTCCCCAGTCGTTAACTCCTTCAACACCGACACCGAGAAATTTTGGCTGATATCAATCCCCGCCTCAGCTGCAAATCCCAAACTCGAAGCCCGTTCTTCATCATCAGGAATAATCGTCGGAAATAGACGAAACTCACTCAACGGTAACGCATCCGCAATAAAATTACCCACAGGTCCCAAAACCGCTGAACCCGCCAAATTCGCTAAACCCAACGTACTATTGCCTCGCCCTAAGGTATCCACAAACCCCCCACCCAACATCGCCACAATTTCCGCTTCGCTGCGTGCCGGTGTACTCGTCAATTCCAACCGATCCTCCAGTTGAGACGCCGGTCCTTCCACCTGGGCGACAACCCGAACCGTTTGCACCGCGCCCAACTCAAAATCAGGCACATCAGCAATTTCCGCAGTCTGGGCGTTTGTCGGGAGTCGCCGTTGGGTCGCTTCCGCCACCGATGTGACTAAACGTACATCTAAATAGGGATCAAGTCCTTGACCGGGAATAAATTCTGCTGTATTTTTATGCCCCCGCGCCAACCGGAATTGAGTGGTAAATAAATTCACCTGACCTCGTTTTAGCCGAATCAAACCATTAGGTCTTAAATTATCAACCGACCCATTCACGGACGACCCATTTAGGGTTAATGTCCCTTGGGCGAGGAAGTTCAAAATCGGCGCTTTTCTAATTTGAATATCGTCCGCCAACGTGATTTTTAAGTCATTGAACTCGAAGACAATTCCAGACTCCGAATCACCCCCAACCATTGCTGTCCCCGTTCCTGTACTCCCGCCTTGATCCGGTAGCGGGATGATGCCATCCACTAAATTAATTTGACCACTAATGGTGGGATTCAAGGCTGTCCCAGTCAACACCACTTGACTTTGTTGGATCTGACCTCTGTATTTGGCTTTCAAGTTCAGGGCTAATTCACCGATATTCACGGTGAGTGGATTGGGTTGAGTAATCGGCTGGGAGATGGGCAGGGTTCCGGCAGCGGTAATTTGGCCGCCACCATAGTTTGCGGTCAAATTCTTCACATTAACCTGGTTAAAGTTAAACTCAATTTCGCCCCTCACATCCTCTAGGGGTTCAGGTAGGGCTTGTGAGGCAATGGTTGCCCCTGCCACTGTGGCAATTCCCTCTGCCCTGAGTCCTTTGAGACCCCCTTGTTTTTGATCAAAGCTGCCTTGAATCTCTAAATTAACGTTGCCGCTTCCCTCTCTCCATGCAACCTGCTGGCGGGTGAGGATATTTAATAACGCTAATCCTTCGTTTTCCACATTCACACTCAGGCGAAGTGTGTCACTTTCTGGGGCGACGGCGTCGGGAATGGGTAACTGATAGGGAATACTTCCCTGAACCCTCAATTGAGAGTCACCCTCAGGGGTGGGTATACTTTCGGCTAAAAACCTCAACCGGGCGTCACTATAACTGAAACTTCCCTGTAAGGTGTCAATGTTTTCTTGATTCAGCGTTGCCTCAGTTACCTTCACTGATCCTCTGGCTTGGGGATTCTCTAAACTCCCCGACAGGGTGGCTGTGGCGTCTAGATTACCACTAAAAAAGCCGATCGCCGGCGGTAAATCCACCACGTCTCGGATTAGGGCGATGGGGAAGTTTTCCAGGCGTAACTGACCCGATTGGGTTTCACCACCAATTGTCCCGGAAAATGTTGCTAAACTGTCTTGCGATCGCAAGGTAACCGGCAGTAGAGTCAGTACCCCCTCTTGGAAGCTGCCTTGAATTGTTGCCTGGTTAACCTGATAATCACCCCATTCCCAGTCTTGTCCCTGGAGGTCAAATTTGGCATTAATTCCCGATGCATAAGACCCACTAATCCGTACCGTACCGCTAAACGTGCCATCTAACTCCTCTAAATCCGGCAGAATCTCCGCCTCTTCCTCCGCCTGTTGCCGTTGTCGCAGTAGAGTTTCAATTTCCGAGAGACGGCGCAGTTGAGTTTGCAGTTTGGCTTGGGGCATTCCCACTTGGGCGATATCCAAGGGTACCGTGGGGGTGGTGGGTGGTATTGTGGTCAGGTTGATTAACTGCAAACCCGCCACCAAGGTTTCCAGTTGCCCCTGTTCAATATCCAGCGTCCCTTGAAACTGTGGACCCGTGGGCGTTTGGGTAATTCGACCTGATAGGCTATACAGATTTTCTCCTGGTGTTGCTTCCCCTGGCAAACGACTGCCAAAAATGGGACCGGTTAATTCCACTTGGTCTAACGCCACGTCAAAGGTATTCAAATTAATTGCTACTTCCCCGGAAATATCACCCACCAAGGGTTGAGTCTCCAGGGCGACAGGCACCGGGGCGATATCTTTAATCAAGGCGATGGGAATATTTTCTGTATTCATCCGTAGCACATTACCCTGGCGCGTCCCGGTGGCGATCGCATCCCCGCGACGAATGTTAAAGGAAACAGGAAGATAATCGGGTCCCAGGGCTAATTCAATCTGATCTGTCTCACCTTGTAGATCTAAGTCTACGCCCTCTCCCGGTATAAACGTCACTGAACCAGCGAGTTCCTCTTCAAAGGTCAACCCACTGACGGCAAAATCCTCCAGTTCTAAATTCCCCTGAACACGCGGATTCGTCACTGTCCCCGCAATCGTACCCGTAAAATCTGCCAATCCCGCCACATCCACATCCGCTGCGGCTGGGGGTAAATACGCCGAGAGTTCGGTTAACTCTAAGTTATTTGCTGCCACATCCAGGTTAAAATTCCCCACCGCCCCAATTCCCTGATCCAACTGGGCAGGATTTACCCCAATAAACCCACTCGCAGAGAGTCCCTCGGCTGTTAACTGTTGCAGGTCTATACCTTGACCTGTCCAGCGAAATGTGGTATTCACAGGACGGTCAATTAAAGCAAATCCTTGACTAAATCGCAGTTGACCCGCCGCCGTTAGCGATCGCGCGATCGCTTCTGGGGTTAATGTCTCTAAACTGGTGGAGACATCCACATTGCCGCTTAAGGTTCCTGTCAACTGTTCCCCAAACCTTGCCAATGCAATCCCTTCCGGGTTTAACTGGGCTTGTAGCGTCCCATTATTTAACTGTACCCCCGTCGCCCTCACCGTACCTCCCGCCACGGCTAATCTGCCCTGACCTTGGGCTTGAATCTGATCCAGTGCCACCTTCTCAAGAGAACCCGACAGGTCAAAATTCCCGGCAAACACCCCAGCAAACTGCGGCGGTAATTCCGGCGCTAACCTCGCCAACTCCAGCCCTGCTGCTTGCACATCTGCCTGCCAACGTCCGGCGGCGAGATTAATCTCCCTTGCCCGGATCACACCTCCTGCCAAATTAACTAGGGCATTTCCATCCCCCCGAATCGTTTCCAGCGCTAACTGATCCAGACTCCCGGACAGATTCATGATTCCGGTTAAATTCCCCGACAATTGCGACGGTAGCTGAGGCACAACCCCCGCCAATCCCACCCGATTCGCCGCTACCGTAGCTTGCCAACGACCAGCATTTACATCCAAATTCGACACCTGAACGGTTCCCCCACCCACATTCAGTTGTCCTTCACCGGCTACATTAATCGCTGATGGTGAAAACTCATCCAAGGAACCCGACGCCACAAACGTACCACTAAAAGGCGACTCCAATTGAGGCGGTAATTGAGGCACAAATTCTGCCAACTGAATCCGATTCGCGTCTATTCTGGCTTGCCAACGCCCCTTGTCCAGAGTCACCTCCTCCAGATTAATCCGTCCCCCAGCCGCCGTCAGCGCCACTTGACCAATCCCACTAATCCCGGAAACAGAGGGATCTGCCAGAGAACCAGACAGGGCAAACGTGGCGTTAATCGGTTCTTGTAGGGCGTCCGGAATTTGCGGGGCTAACTCTCCCAACTGCACCCCATTGGCATCAACATTAGCCCGCCAGCGCCCTTGAGACAGTTGAATATTCTCTACGCCAATCGTTCCTCCCGCCAGATTTAAACGTCCCCTACCCTGGGCGCGAATCTGGGATAAGGCAAACTGATCCAAGGGAGTTGATAGGGTAAACTGACCCGCTACCGTCCCCTGAAATTGCGATGGCACATCAGCCAGTTGAGACAGTTCCACCCCTTGGGCTTGGACTAAGGCGGTGAGACGATTATCCAGAACTTGCAGATTCGTCGCCGTGACTGTACCTCCCGCCGCTTGCACCGTCGCCTTTCCCGTGGCGCGGATGTTTTGCGGATTATCCAAGGGACCGAAAATTTTGGCAGTTCCGGAGAGATTACCGACGGGAATGGGTAGGGTGGTGTTGTAGGTTTTTGCCAGTGCAGTGGTTGGCAGGTTATTGGCTTGCAAGTTAAATTGTAATCCTCCCTTTTCCCCTAGTTCAATCACACCTTCTCCAGTAATTTTGCCGCCGATGGCGGGTTGGGCTTGCAAGTTGCGAACGGCAAGGCGGGTGGGATCTTGCGGTTGGGCTGGTGTGGTGAGGGTAAAATCGGTACTGATCGTACTGAAGGTGACGCGATCAATCTGAGTCGGTTTCGTGGTGACGGCTTCTCCCTTAACCACAGGTTGGGTCAAAGAGCCTGTTACTAGCAGGGCGGCTTTGACTTCTCCGGACAAGGGAACGGGCGTGTCTTCGAGATTAAAGGTTTGCAAAACAGGCTTAATCTGTATCGCTTGGGTTTGGGCGGTGAGATTAAATCCTGTCTCTAGATCAACGCTACCATTAGCCGTGGCGGGAATTTGCCCGAATTGGGTGGTTACGTCTTCTAAGCGAATGGTTGTTTCTTTGAAGCGTAATCGCCCATTGGTATTGGCAAAGGCTTGGGGAAGTTGGGGAACTTGGGCGGTTACGTTGTTGAGGGTGGCGTTTCCTAGAAACTGGAGGGGTTGATCGGGTTTAATCGTGAGTTCTAAGTCCCCGCCGACGTTACCTGCTTTTACGTCTAGGGGGAGGGGAATTAGGCGATTTAAGGTACTGGCATTGACATTCTGCCCATTAACCTGTAAGTGAGTGGTGCTAGTCGGGAAAAGCTGTTCCCCTTTCAGGTCAAAGGTTCCGCCGCTAGCGATTTCACCTTGGACATCGAAGCGAATGATGTCATTATCCTGTAAGAATTGACTACTCCCCTGGGGAATCGTGATCGCGACGGGGGATTGGGGTTTGCCTTCCGTGGATCGAGGCACAAGCTGCACATCAGCATTTCGTACCCCTAACTGTTGCAAATCTACCTTAATTGGACCGGGTTTTTGTTCTTGGAGTTCCAAGGGCATCCATGATCCATCGACGGCTTGTTCGATATAGACATCAGGTTCAATTAGGGTAACGTTTAATTCTAACCGACGGTCGAATATCAGGGGAAGTAAATCATACTGAACTTCCACCGCTTCAATTGAGGCGCGATCAGGTTCAGTATCCGTAGGAGGTAAGGCGGCGCTATCAAACCGCAACCCATTCAGGGAAAAGCGTTCAACCTCGCCAATTTCTACGGGGCGTTGTAGGAGTTGGCTGAGGTTTCTCGCCACTAGAGGTGCCAACATCTGTTGGATAAAATACCACGCAAAACCCATCCCCCCAGCGATTCCCACCAGCAGGATGATACTGATCCCAATTAACCAACGCCGATGTCGCGATCGCCTGGGAGGTGGAGATTCCGGTTGCGGATTGGAATTGGATTCCGGTTCGTTACTGGGAGGGGGTACATTGGTCATAGTCCTTAATTCACGCCGGGAAAGAGGAGGCGGTTAGGTTGCTGGGTGAGTGCGATCGCTAGCTAATGTTCAGTCAGGGAAGGCTTAGTTTTTTACTATAGACGGATACTAGAATACGCCAATTCCCCCCATAGGGGTAGATGACTAAGTTCGTTTGGTCAAGGAAAGCTGGGGAAGATGGGGAAGCTGGGGAAGCAATTTAGAAACGTAACAGGCTACGTTTGGAAGATGGGGGAGATGTTAGCTGTTTACGTCAGTTCTACTGTCTTTTGACACTCACCGCCCTATAAGGACGGTGATTCTTTCATCGTAGGGATTCCAATGAATTTACCCTCAGAAAGCATCTTGACCGTGTGTCCCACGGCTGCAAGTCCTCTTATACAGACTATTTGTGCGGCTGCTACATCTCT
>NZ_JAVKBY010000172.1:0-3210 GCF_040222985.1 Coleofasciculus sp. F4-SAH-05 | reverse complement strand
CATTCTGAGTCCTGAGCGAAGCGAAGGAACTGAAGCGAAGTGAAGAATCTCTCTAATGTTGAGACTCATAAATCCGAGTATGAATGCGATCGCACTCTTCGAGCAACCCACCCCCTCAACCCAACACCCGCTTGTGTCATTCTGAGTCCTGAGCGAAGCGAAGGAACTGAAGCGAAGTGAAGAATCTCCCCCAATGCTGAGGCTAATCCTATCACTGAATTCGATGATGAATGCGATCGCACTCCTCAAACAACTCATCCCCTCAACCCAACACTCCATCACGGCTGGCTCAATAGTCCCGTTCCTGGCTTGGGTTTCACCCTGATAAACCCAAAATTGGGCAGCGGCGTGACATACTCCAGACAGCGATACAAGTATACGCTGCTGGCTTCTCCCACCTACTACATCTATAACGATCTCTATTTCTAGAGCGTAGGATTCGAGCTTTTTATAGTGAGTAAGATGCCCAGACCCACTTTTTAATACTTTTCTCAATCTGATCCTCTGGAGCTTCAGCAAACAGAGGCTTCCCCGGATCAGTCGCCCGATAAAAATGGCGTAAGAATTCGATGGTCATCGTTTTTAGCCCAAGTCAGGTCAGCAAGGGTTGTCAATGATAGTATAAGAGGTTGGGCGCGATCGCTTTGACCCTTGCCCGCAAAGCTGTAAAATCAGCCACGACACGCCGTTCTTGTTACAATTCTTTACTTCAAAAACCAGAGCGTATCGCCCATTTTTACAGACAAAATCTAAAATTTTGATTAAAATCTTGGTGTGGCTAAAGAATATTTTTAGAATTTGGTAAATTTTATGATACTTGCAGAAAAAATAAAACGACAAAATCTCAGCCGCAGCTCATCCAATTTAGCCCTAGTCTTTGCTCAAACCATGCAAACCGGGCAAATTAGCTTTTCGACGTGGTATGAGTTAATGACAGAACCATTAGATGAGACTTTAAGTTCTGAAGCGGAAGATGCGATTACCCGTTTAATTTATGGAGTACGTCACGGCTTAATTAGAGTTATTTAGGACTTTTTGAATAAGTCTTATGGTGGGAAGAAGAGGCAGGAGGCAACAGTATTTAGGACTGTAAATGTGAATACAATTAAGTCAGTTGGTGAGAATAACCTGAACTATGTTAAGTTCTATGAATATACCTCAAACCCTTACAAAGGAGGAATGACGCTCTCCACTGTTAACTTTAATTGTCCCTACCTACTTAAAAAGGCAAATCTTCATCCTCTGGCTCAGTAATCGAGAGTCGCCAAGTCGTTTTATTCTCTTCTTCTACGGGCAATTCTTCCATGACCTCCCCTAACTTCTGTTGTAGGGATTTGGTTAATTGTACTGATATATCTAACTCAATCCCTAGTTTTTTTGTCACTTCTGCTAATTGATGAAAAGCAACTTTTTTGCTGGTGCGATTTTGACTGGATAAGCGAAATCCATTGACTTTTTTGACACTTTGCGCTTGCATCGCCGCTTTTAGCCGTTCCTTAATTTGCTGAATTTCCGTATCCAGTTGTTTCCAGCGATGCTCGATTTGCCGATATCGTAAAGTTAGGGCTTCAATATCCTCCGTGGCGGGGTCAGGTTGAGCTAAGTCCAATAAATGACGGTGAATGTGAGCCACATAGACGACATCCTTAGCCGCGTAATCCAGTTGGCGGGGGGAGAGAGGGCGTTTCCTCCAGTCGCCCGTTTGTTCCGTTTTATCAACCTGGAGACATATCCCAAAATATTCCGTTAAGGTTTTCAGTTGATAATTAGGAACAGGGAGGCGATAGTAGGGAATCGTTTTCGCCAGTTCTAGGGTGCAGGTGACATTTTTTGCCTTACGTTTACCCAAAAATTTCCGGTCATAACTAGCGTTGTGAAAGACTTTCTCAATCGCCGGATTGTACATAATTTTAGCAATAAACTCATCGGCTAGTTCTGGCTGATATAGCACATCAAGAATCCAGACAGACTCAGCCGTGAGGTTATTCCCATCCGCCAAGACTTGAATTAACGACAATTGCGGCGTATCGGTTTTATAATCAGCAACTTCCGTATCTAACCATAGGATAGAGGCTTGAGTGCAGCTTGCGATCGCGCAGCGAATGTCTTCGGCTTGGGTAAGGTATGGCATTATATCAAGTCCGGTAGCATCGGTTGTGTGTGGGAAAGGGGTAAAAGAGTAAAAGGGTAAGGTTTTTCTCCCAGTAACTACAGGTTATGATAGACGAACGACACAACCGGACATGATATAAGCCCCTCTCCCCCGGCTCACAAGGGTAGGTTTTTTACCTTGACGGTATAATGGGGGTAAGACTTGGAAGACCTGGAGGGAAAGTGGACAAGGAAGAAGACAAAAAAAACATAAAAACTCATGAAGATCTTATTATCTATCAAAAAGCGTTTGATGCAGCCATGACTATTTTTGAAATATCTTGCGCAATTTCCCCTAGAAGAAAGATATTCTCTAACTGACCAAATTAGACGTTCCAGCAAGTGCTGTGTGTGCTAACTTAGCAGAAGCGTGGAGAAAAAGAAGGTATAAAGCATCGTTTCTGGCTAAGTTAAATGATTGTGAAGCCGAAAGTGCTGAAACGCAGGTTTGGCTGAAATTTGCTGTTAAATGTGAGTATATATCAACGGAGCAAGGGAGAAAAATATATCATACATATAATCAAATTTTAAGCGGATTAGTCAAGATGATTAATCATCCAGAAAATTGGTTAATTGGTTGAGCTATGTTAAGAAATAAACATTTAAAAGACTGGTCAAAAATTGTCTCCTCTCATTTTTCTCATTTATCTTTGCCTGAAGTAATCGGTTTAGCCACTTGGAGCTTTGGCATGGTGATGACAGGTTCAAGTAGTCTGACCCGAGTTTCAGAATTTATCGCTAAAATCAATGGAGAAAAAAGCAATACAGTCAGACAAAGACTGAAAGAATGGTATCAAGATAGTAAAGGAAAGAAAGGAGAAAAGCGAAGAGAGTTAGATGTCAGCCAATGCGAGAGCCCCTTTACTCAAGTGGATTCTCAGTTTATGGAAGTCTGAAGACAAGTGTCTAGCCTTAGCAATAGATGCAACTAATATTGGTCAGAATTTTACTGTTCTTTCCCTTCATGTTCTTTATCAAGGTTGTGGCATTCCCGTAGCATGGAAAATTGTTAAAGGTACAGAAAAAGGTTCTTGGAAACCTCATTGGCTTCATATTTTT
>NZ_JAVKBY010000148.1:0-23061 GCF_040222985.1 Coleofasciculus sp. F4-SAH-05 | reverse complement strand
TGCTCGCTACATTGAGCATCTTGCTCGCTACATTGAGCATCTTGCTCGCTACATTGAGCATCTTGCTCGCTACATTGAGCATCTTGCTCGCTACATTGAGCATCTTGCTCGCTACATTGAGCATCTTGCTCGCTACTCATTCCCAATTTAAATACATGACAGCTTATCGGTGGGTTACGGCGGATAGTTTACTAGTCATTATCGCCTGAATTTAAGCCCCGCCTAACCCACCCTACGTGACTATGTGACAAAGACCTAATTTTCAGCCTCTCGCCGCCAAAACTTAACCCGCAAACCATCGCGGGGGTGGGGTGTCGGTACTGCAACCATGTCCAGATTCTGTTCCGGAAGTAGTTCCCACTGATAATCGCGCACTAACAATGCGGTAAACAATTTCATCTCCAATTTGGCAAACTCTCGTCCTAAACATTCGCGCACCCCACCGCCAAAGGGAACATAACTAAAGGGTTTGGATTTATCCTCCGCCCGTTCTGGGTTAAACCGTTCTGGGTCAAATTGTTCCGGTTGCGTATAAGTATCACTATCCTGATGGGTTCTGCTAATTAGATATTGAACTGACCATCCTTTTGGTAGCTGATAGCCGTTCAACTCGCAAGACTGAATGACTTCCCGAAACCCACCGCCAACCGGGGGAATCAGACGCATTACTTCCTTGAGGACTTGTTCGAGATAGGTCATCTGCTTTAAATCCTCCATCGTCCATGAACTTTGCAGATTCAGTTGCTGTTGTTCGGCGCGGATGGCGGCTAAACTATCGGGATGCTGGGCTAAGAGCAGACAAGTAGATGCTAGTGCTGATGTTAACGTTTCATGACCCGCAAAGAGTAACAATAAGATTTGGTCTTTGAGTTCCTCTAAACTCAAACTATTCCCCGCTTCATCCCGCGCTTGCAATAGTAGTCCCAAGGCATCTTGACCGGGGTCACTGGATTGTTGGCGTTGGCGGATAATCTGCTCAATCTGGTTCAGTAGTTGCTTGCGGCAATGCAACGCACGACCAAATTTTGTCCACGGTAAGGGTAAGGCAATGCTAAACAACCCGTTACACCACTCTTCAAACCATTGTCCCAGATTCGTTTCTGAGGCAGCGTCTAGTCCCACCAGCAATTTGCAGGCAATATCAAAGGTCAACTTTCTCAATTCTGGATACCATGTAAATGTACCCAGATGCTCCCATTTATGTAAATAACCCTGGGCAATCTCTGCCATTGCGGTCAAATATCCTGCCAACGCCCTAGGTTGAAAGGCTTGGGAGAGTATTTTGCGTCGTTGCAGATGGTCTGAACCTCCCTGTACCGCTAGAGACGTGGGTCCCAGGAGTATTTTTGTGCTGGGGGGCCAGGTGCTGGTAAAGTACTGGTTCTCATGGGTGAAGACAAAGCGGTTCGCCTCGGAACCGCTAATCATCACCGTCGGACGTCCAAATAACTTTGTCTTGAATATCGACCCATATTTTTGCTGCCGCTTCTTGGCAAAGTCGGGATCACGGAAAAATTGGATGGTTTCCCCAATCAACGGTAAACCGAAATGACCGGGAGGTAAGGGTCGGGATTTTAGTTCGTCGGTGGTCGTCATCGCCTATCAATATTAAAAGAATAATTTCATTGTGTTAAGTTTATTTTAAATTTGCAACGTTTACGTCTAGAGATAGAGGAACCCCGTCACCTCAGTGGTAATTCTCCCCCTATCGACAAACCGATACGGCAAGTGCTATTAAGGACATGCAGTCGCCTTGTCGGATACTTGGTTCATGGTTAACAGTTTTGGCAGGTTGAAAAAGCTAGTCTGGCACTTGAACAACTCAAGCGTTGTTTATTAAGAAAGTCTAAAAATCAGGAGGCTTAAGTCTAGCACAATCCTAAAAAAATAATGGATTTATTGGTTTACAAATCTCCCATTCGAGATAGTATAGTAGGTGTGATGGGAGGAAAAAGTATTTCTTAGATTCCTAGGACTACCCTAGACATGAATCCTTGATCTATACTGCATTTGGAGGAACTGTCTGCTGGTTGATAATCGGGTTGATCATCCTAGGGAATTAGGGGGATCAGATGTGAGTATTCCCATGAGGAGATTTTTCGCTTTCCCCGCCCACTTTATACTGGGAGTCGATACTATTGCCAGTGATGAAACGGTAATCAGAACAGACGATAGGTTAGGACAAAGGACAGAAAAATATGCCTTGGACTTCGCTTAAGACCACAAATTATAATTATAAACAACTTATAATTATAAACAACCGGAGATAGTAATATATCCTCGGTGAGAATTAAAGGAGTAACTCAGTCGCTTTAGCGGGGAAACCTGCCCGATTTCTACAGGAGCGAGCAAATAACCAGAACAAAATTAAAAATGGGTGTGAGGAACGTAATCAATCCGCATGACGAGACTTACTGCAACCAACATGATCAAAGTCACAAACCATCAGGAACTCGAAGAATTAATTCAACGGGTTAAAAACGCTCAAACCCAATACGCTGGCTACACGCAAGAGCAGGTCGATGCCATCTTCAAAAAAGCGGCACTCGCGGCTAATGCAGCCCGGATTCCTTTGGCAAAATTAGCGGTCAGTGAAACTGCCATGGGAGTGGTTGAGGATAAGGTGATTAAAAACCACTTTGCCTCGGAAATGATCTACAACAAGTACAAACATGATAAAACTTGTGGTGTTGTCGAAGAGGACAAATCGTTCGGTTTCCAGAAAATTGCTGAACCCGTTGGTATTTTAGCGGGGATAGTTCCCACCACCAACCCCACCTCAACGGCGATTTTTAAGGCATTAATTGCTCTGAAAACCCGAAATGGGATTATTTTCTCCCCTCATCCCCGTGCCAAACAATGCACCCTGGAAGCGGCAAAAGTCGTCTTAGACGCGGCGGTAGCGGCTGGCGCACCTGAGAATATTATCGGCTGGATTGATGAACCCACGGTGCCTCTTTCCCAAGCCTTAATGCAGCATCCTGATGTGAAGCTGATTCTGGCGACAGGGGGTCCGGGAATGGTGAAAGCCGCCTATTCTTCGGGACATCCCTCTCTCGGTGTTGGTGCAGGAAACACGCCAGCGGTGATTGACTCCAGCGCTCACATTAAAATGGCGGTGTCTTCGATTATTCTGAGTAAAACCTTTGACAATGGCATGATCTGCGCCAGTGAGCAGTCGGTGATTGTCTTGGATAATGTTTACGAGGAAGTTCGCCAAGAATTTATTAATCGCGGCGCTTACTTCTTGACGCCAGAAGAACGGGAAAAAATGGGGAGTAAAATTATTGTCAATGGGCGATTAAATGCCGAAATTGTCGGTCAACCTGTTGAGAAGTTAGCCGAATTAGCTGGATTTGCCTTACCGGAACAAACCCGGGTGATTATTGGCGAAGTGGAAAAGATTGGCACTGATGAACCCTTTTCCTTCGAGAAACTCTCCCCCGTTCTGGCAATGTATCGGGCTAAAGATTTTGAGGATGCGGTAGACAAAGCCGGACAATTGGTTGAATTTGGCGGACGTGGACATACGGCGGTGCTGTACACCAATCCAGCCAATGCTGACCATATTAAACGGTTTGAAGACCAAGTTGAGGCGTCTCGCGTCTTAATTAACACCCCCTCCTCCCAAGGTGCGATCGGGGATATCTATAACTTCCGCCTTGATCCCTCGTTGACGCTGGGTTGTGGTACTTGGGGAGGGAACTCCATCAGTGAAAATGTCGGACCGGAACACCTGCTGAACATAAAAACGATCGCGGAACGGCGGGAAAATATGTTGTGGTTCCGGATACCGCCCAAGGTGTACTTTAAGTATGGGTCCCTGCCCATCGCCCTGCGGGAGTTAGCGGGGAAAGAACGGGCATTTATCGTCACCGACAAACCCATTTACGATCTGGGGATGACGGCTAGCGTCGAAGAGGTTTTGGCTGAAATTGGGATCAAATACGATATCTTCTATGACGTAGAGCCAGACCCCTCCTTAGAAACCGTACACCGGGGATTGACGTTGATGAACACCTTCAAGCCCGATGTGATTATCGCCTTGGGTGGGGGTTCGCCCATGGATGCTGCCAAAATTATGTGGCTGATGTATGAGCATCCAGAGATTGAATTTGAGGGGTTAGCGATGCGGTTCATGGATATCCGCAAACGGGTGTATGAACTGCCCCCCTTGGGTGAGAAAGCGATGATGGTAGCCATTCCCACGACATCGGGAACGGGTTCAGAAGTTACCCCGTTTGCGGTAGTAACGGATCGCCGCAATGATATTAAGTATCCTTTGGCGGACTATGCCTTAACGCCAAATATGGCGATTGTAGACCCCGAATTAGTCCTAAATATGCCCAAGAGTCTCACCGCATTCGGGGGTGTCGATGCCTTGACTCACGCTTTAGAAGCTTATGTTTCGGTGTTAGCTAGTGAATATACCAATGGGTTGGCACTAGAGGCAATTCGCCTAATCTTTAAATACCTGCCTTCGGCATACAAAAATGGTGCAAATGATCCCAAGGCGCGGGAGAAAATGCACTATGCCGCCACGATGGCAGGGATGGCGTTTGCCAATAGTTTCCTGGGCATCTGTCATTCTATGGCACACCAATTAGGGGCTATTTTCCATGTCCCCCACGGGTTAGCGAATGCCATGTTAATTTCCCATGTTATTCGCTATAACGCCACGGATGCGCCCTTTAAGCAGGCGACATTCTCCCAATACAAGTATCCTAATGCCAAATGGCGCTATTCTCGGATTGCTGATTACCTGCACTTGGGCGGCGATAGCGAAGACGAGAAAATCAATCACCTGATTGGGGCAATTGAGGAACTCAAGCGTCAGGTGGGGATTCCGGCGGCGCTGAAGGATGTGATTAAGGAAAGTGAAGCGGAATTCTTCGCCAAGCTGGATGAAGTGGCGGATCAGGCATTTGATGATCAGTGTACGGGCGCGAACCCCCGCTATCCCTTGATTGCAGATCTTAAGGAAATCCTTACCAAAGCCTATCACGGCGACTTGGGTGAGGTTCCTGATGTCGAAACCGTCAACGGCAATGGTGCGATCGGTGATACCAATATCAAATCCGATACCCAACCTGCCGTACCGACGATGTAAACCTTTTGTGGGGTGGGCAAATGCCCACCCTACAGATACTCAAAATAAAGGAGAGTTAACTATGGCAACTGTGCCCACGTCTCGTGCAGACACCACGGCGGCGAAAAAGCCGAAGGAAGCCAAGAAAGGACATCCCAGTGGTGATAAGCGCTTCAAAGTTCTGGATATCACAATGAAGCGGGCTCAGTATCGTCCTGATGTTTTGATTGAAGTTCTCCACAAAGCACAGGAAGCCTTTGGCTATCTGGAGGAGGATGTGTTGCTGTATGTAGCACGAGGGCTAAAACTGCCCCTGAGTCGGGTGTATGGGGTGGCGACATTTTATCACCTATTCTCCCTGAAGCCCGGTGGCACTCATACTTGTGTGGTTTGTACGGGTACGGCTTGTTACGTCAAAGGTGGTGGACAAGTGCTATCGGCACTAGAGGAGCATTTTGGCATCCAAGTAGGTGACACCACCCCTGATGGCGAAATGTCCTTGCTCAGCGCCCGTTGTCTCGGTGCCTGCGGTATCGCCCCAGCCGTGGTGTTTGATGGCACAGTTGCGCCGAAACAAACCGCAGAATTGGCACTGGAGAAGGTGAAGGGATGGATGGATTGACTTCTCCCGCGACTAAAGTACGCGGGATTCTAAGCAGTTGTTTCGTAGCGGGTTAAAACCGCACTACTTCACAACTACAGGCTGTCACTGGACTATCTTACCAGTGGGAGCAGTCAAAGACCCCCTATACGCTCAGATATGCTGACATAAAGTCACATACATTGCGCTTACTTGCATCTCACAGTTCATTAAAGACCGTGCGGGTTTTTCACCGCTATTTGGGTCGAAAACTGTTCCATGAAGCTTTGGGTTTTTACCCGTCCGAGCTTTTCCTGACGGAACCCCATAGACCAAGTTTTCCAGGTGCTGTAGAATTTAGTTATACCTCGAAAAATAGAGTATGTCTAGGATAAAACCTAGGAAATTGAAGGTAGACTAAAGTCTATAAACTGAACGTTTTACTAGGTAAGGATAAAGTTTTTGCGGATGGGTTTATTCCACCACTGATGAGGAGAGAAAATTATGGATTTAACGGAACTGCAAGAAATTGCTGAAGCAGAACGTCAGGCGCAAAAAAGCATCCGCGTACATTGTTGTACGTCAACAGGTTGCCAAGCGGCGAATTCCTTGGGTGTAAAGAAAAATTTAGAGGGAGCGGTTAAAGCAGCAGATTTAGGCGATCGCGTGCAAGTCGTCGGTGTGGGGTGTATGGGGTTCTGCGGGCGAGGTCCTTTGGTGGAAATCGATCCCCAGGACAAACTATACGAGGAAGTGACTCCCGATGATGCTGCCAGTATTATTGAATCCCTTAACGGCGGGACAGCCACGGCGGATGAGGGCGATCTGAATCACCCCTTTTTTGCTCGCCAAGTGCGAATCGTCCGGGAAACCAGTGGCAAAATTGACCCGGAACGGATTGAAGAATATATTGCGGCTGGGGGATATCAATCCCTGTATAAAGTTATTCATGATATGACCCCGGCGGAGGTTGTCGATGAAATCAGCAAGAGTGGGTTGCGCGGACGCGGTGGCGGCGGTTATCCCACAGGATTGAAATGGGCAACCATGGCGAAGATGCCTGGGGAGCAAAAATATGTGATCTGTAATGCGGATGAGGGTGATCCCGGTGCGTTCATGGATCGCTCGGTGTTAGAGAGTGACCCCCATCGGGTTTTAGAAGGAATGGCGATCGCCGGATATGCGGTTGGTGCGACACAAGCGTTCATCTATGTTCGGGCGGAATATCCCCTCGCGATCGATCGCCTGCAAAAGGCAATCAAGCAAGCCAAAAGGCTCAGCCTTCTAGGTAGTCAAATCTTCGGCTCTCCCTTTGACTTCAAAGTTGATATCCGCATCGGTGCAGGTGCTTTTGTCTGCGGTGAAGAAACAGCCCTGATTGCCTCTGTAGAAGGCGGACGAGGTTTACCCCGCCCCCGTCCCCCCTACCCCGCACAATCGGGCTTATGGGGATGTCCGACTTTAATTAATAATGTTGAAACCTTTGCCAATATTGCGGTCATCATTCGGGAAGGAGCCGAATGGTACGCCAATATCGGCACCGAAAAGAGTAAAGGGACAAAAGTGTTCGCCCTAACGGGTAAAATCCGCAACAATGGTTTAATTGAAGTGCCAATGGGTATTACCCTACGCGAAATTGTCGAAGAAATGGGCGGCGGTGTACCAGATGGTGAGGTGAAGGCGGTGCAAACGGGGGGACCGTCTGGCGGTTGTATCCCCGCATCCCTACTCGATACCACAGTAGACTACGACTCACTGGTTACAATCGGCTCGATGATGGGTTCTGGCGGCATGGTGGTGATGGATGAAACTACCAGCATGATTGAAGTTGCCCAGTTCTACATGGAATTCTGTCGGGGAGAAACCTGCGGCAAATGCATCCCTTGTCGGGTCGGAACAGTGCAAATGTACCAAGCGCTGACCAAGATCCTCAAGGGAGAAGCCACGATGAGGGATATCGAACAACTCGAACAGCTCTGTGGCATGGTGAAAGACACCAGCTTGTGCGGTTTGGGTCAAACTGCACCGAATCCCGTCATGAGTACGCTGCGCTATTTCCGGGATGAGTATCTGGCGCTACTGCAAGATAGCCCAAATGGAAAAGTGGCGGTGAAGTCATAAGTCATCAGTCAATTGTAGGGGCGGGTTTAGGGACTAACGCTAATGAAAAACCGATAACGTTTCAACAAAACCCGCCCTTATTCCTCACGTTGTTGACAAAGGACGAATGACAAAGAACGAAGGATAAATGACAACTGACCAAGGATAAATGACAAAGGACAAAGGACAAAAAACGATATGTCAGTAAAAACATTGACAATTGATGGTGTTGATGTCGCCATTGAAGAAGGCGCAACCCTGCTAACCGCAGCCAAAGAAGCAGGTGTCCGTATCCCGACGTTGTGTCATCTAGAAGGGGTTACCGATGTGGGCGCTTGTCGGTTATGTTTGGTGGAGATTGAAGGGATTAACAAACTCCTACCCGCCTGTGTTACTGAGGTGTCGGAGGGAATGAAAGTTCATACCAATACCGAAACCCTCCAAGAATACCGCCGCATGGTTGTCGAAATGCTGTTTTCCGAAGGGAATCACATCTGCGCCGTCTGTGTGGTGAATGGCAATTGCCAATTGCAAGATGCGGCGATTGAGGTGGGGATGGATCATACCCGTTTCCCCTACCGTTTCCCACAACGAGACGTGGATGTATCTCATGATCGCTTCGGTCTTGATCACAACCGTTGTATTCTCTGTACTCGTTGTGTGCGAGTCTGTGATGAAATCGAAGGCGCTCACGTCTGGGATGTGGCAGGGCGGGGTCCGGCTTCCCGTATCATTAGCGGGTTGGCTCAGCCTTGGGGAGAGGTGGAAGCCTGTACCTCTTGTGGTAAGTGTGTGGATGCTTGTCCCACAGGTTCTCTTTTCCGCAAAGGTTCCACAGTCGCGGAAATGGAAAAAGACAGAGGGAAAGTAGAATTTTTAGTCACCGCACGGGAAGAGCATAAATGGACTCGGTGACAAAATAGGGGAGATAGGGGAGATGGGGGAGATAGGGGAGATGGGGGAGATGGGGAAGTTAACTCAAAACTCCTGTTTCCTGTTCCCTTTTCTTTAACAAATCCCCAATCACCAATCACCAATTGTTGGGAGAAATAAAACATGGCAAAGATCAAACTGGCGACTATTTGGTTGTGTGGCTGTTCCGGCTGTCACATGTCCTTTCTGGATCTAGACGAGTGGCTACTGGAACTGGCTGAGAAAGTGGATGTGGTTTTCAGCCCCGTGGCTTCTGATATTAAAGATTACCCCGAAGACGTGGATGTTTGTTTAGTAGAAGGGGGTGTCGCTAATGAAGAAAATTTAGAGTTAATTCGCATCGCGAGAGAACGTACCAAATTCCTGATTTCCTTTGGCGATTGTGCTGTAACCGCGAATGTACCAGCCCTGCGGAATATGTTAGGAGGGGCAGAACCGGTGCTGAAGCGCTGTTATTTGGAGTTGGGAGACGCGAATCCTCAATTGCCTAATTTCCCCGGAATTGTGCCAGAATTACTAGACCGCGTGCGCCCGGTACATGAGGTGGTTCACGTTGATTTATTTATGCCCGGTTGTCCGCCACCAGCCGACCGAATTCAAGCCACAATCGAACCGTTACTGCGCGGTGAAAAACCCGTTATGGAAGGACGCTCAATGATTAAGTTTGGATAGTCATTAGTCATTGATCATTGGTCATTGGTCATTCGGAAAAAGAAAACAAAGGACAAAGGACAAAGGACGAAGGACAAAAAAAGTTATGGCTAAAACAGTTGTTATTGATCCGGTTACTCGTATTGAAGGACACGCGAAAATTTCTATCTTTCTGGATGACGCAGGGGAAGTAGAAGACGCTAGATTTCATGTGGTGGAATTCCGGGGCTTTGAAAAGTTTTGTGAAGGACGCCCGATGTGGGAAATGGCGGGAATTACTGCGCGAATTTGTGGGATTTGTCCGGTGAGTCATTTACTGGCGTCGGCGAAAACGGGGGATAAAATCCAAGCGGTGAAGGTTCCACCTGCGGGTGAGAAATTGCGGCGGATGATGAATTTGGGACAAATTACCCAGTCTCACGCGCTGTCGTTTTTCCATTTGAGTAGTCCTGACTTTTTATTGGGTTGGGATAGTGATCCGGCGACTCGGAATGTGTTTGGTTTAATTGCGGCTGATCCGGATTTAGCCCGGAGTGGGATTCGTTTACGCCAGTTTGGTCAAACGGTGATCGAACTATTGGGGGCGAAAAAGATTCACCCGGCTTGGGCGGTTCCTGGGGGCGTGCGATCGCCTTTATCGGAAGAGGGGCGGGCATGGATACGCGATCGCTTACCGGAATCCCGTGCGACTCTAGATACCGCGCTGGGCTTGTTTAAGCAGTTATTGGATAAGTTTTCTACCGAGGTAGAAACCTTTGGTTTGTTCCCCTCCCTGTTTATGGGGTTAGTCGGCAAAGATGGACTCTGGGAACATTATGATGGTCATCTTCGCTTTAAAGATAGTGAAGGGAACATGGTGGCGGATGGACTCAGTGAGGATGATTATCAAGACTTTATGGGTGAAGCGGTTGAACCCTGGTCTTATCTGAAATTCCCCTACTATAAACCCCTAGGATACCCCGATGGGATTTATCGAGTGGGTCCATTAGCCAGACTGAATATCTGCGATCGCATGGGTACGGAAGCGGCGGATCGGGAGTTACAAGAATTTCGCGATCGCGCAGGCGGTGTAGCCACCTCATCCTTCTTCTATCACTATGCCCGCTTAGTGGAAATTCTGGCAGCTTTAGAACGGATTGAACAATTAGTTGAAGATCCAGATATTGTCTCCAAACGCACTCGGGCTGAAGCCGGAATTAACAGTTTAGAAGGCATTGGTGTCAGTGAAGCGCCCCGAGGCACATTGTTCCATCATTATAATGTGGATGAAAACGGGATTATCCAGAAAGTCAACATGATTATTGCCACGGGTCAAAATAATTTGGCGATGAACAAAACCGTGGCACAAATTGCCAAACATTACATCCACGGGAATGAAATACCCGAAGGGTTATTAAACCGAGTTGAAGCCGGAATTCGCGCCTTTGACCCCTGTTTAAGCTGTTCCACCCATGCTTTTGGTCAAATGCCTTTGCATATCCAATTAGTCGGTTCATCCGGGGATGTTGTCGATGAAGTCTGGCGTCAGTAATCTCGCTGGTTTAGGACTTACGCAACGCCTCTATCTGTAGTGGACTGACACAGCTAAAATTGTGGAATAGATTTGACGTTTAAACCGGGCGCACGCCATGCGCCCCTACAATGCTAATCCACCAATTAAGGTGTGCCACGCCAGTAGGGTGCTATCTTCGTAGCGTAACGCACCATTGCCACTGATTCACCATCCACGGGGACAATATGTTGTAGTTTCTGGCTTGGGTCAGATTGTGCAAGTGGGAGAGGATTACATCGACCATAATGTCAGTACCGATGAGGGTTCCTCTGGTGCGCCAATTTTCAATCGGGATTGGCAATTAGTGGCTATTCATCGGGGTAACCTGGGTATAGGGCGTGCAGGTCGTTCGCTTGAGGCAGGAACTACATCTGGTGTTCCTCTTCGCGCTTTTTGGAAACATATTCAAACTTCATTATCTTGATATTGGCAAGGAAGTGATTAATGATCTTTTGGCAGAACTTCTCAGAAACCTTCAGGCGAGACTCGCCGAAGTATCAAGCCCTTTTCTTACCGGAGTATCGGATTGATGTAGATTACGATACCACACCAATAAACGCGGGGGAAGCCTACTGTCGTTTGTGGTTAGTTGAGATGCGTTTAGCCAGAGATGTGGATTGGTTTAGGGAACGGTATCCCGTCGTTCATGCCGCGATTCGCTTCAATGCTATAAGCCTTTGTTCTACGCTTTCAAAGGTTTACATTACACTTGATAACTCCCAAAAGCTAGGGTTAGTCGTTTTCTTGGAATATATTAACAAACTTGACTCCAATTTATCTACAGACGATCAGTATTTTATTCAATACGTTATTACCAAAGGGGAGCAAGATTCCTTCGCGTAATCTAAGAGCATTTTCCCGGCTGTATTCCCTTCAAACACCTCTACGGAAATTGGACATCCTTAACCAAATAGCTGGCGGCTAATTCATCTGGACTAATACGTTCATAAGGTTCAAAGGGTTGATGAATCCAGGGATTGTCAGGTAAATAGTCCATGTAATAATCCGGGGTGATCAGGGAGTGAGCCTTGTACCACAAAACCGCCGTGCGAATCTCCTCCAGTTCATTACCATACCGTTCCTCTAGCCAATTCATCGATTCCCGCAGGCTAACGCCAGAATCCACTAAATCATCCACAAGCAGCACGCGATTCCCCAAGGTTTCCGTTGTCATCGTTAGATGGTGGGAAAAGGTGATGTCACCTCGAACACGGTTTTGGGAACCCCCATAAGACGATGCGGAAAGAATCGCTAAGGGTTTACTATAAATTCGGCAGAGGATATCCCCCACCCGCAGTCCTCCTTTAGCAATGCAGACAATTTGGTTAAACTCCCAGTTGGCTTGATAAATCTTGACGGCTAGGCGTTCAATTTTTTTATGGTATTCTGACCAAGTGACATACAAGTCTGACATAAGTATCGTCCAGTAAAGGGTCAATCGGGATAGAACGGTTCCCTTAAATCTTAAATAGGAAACCGGGAACGGGAAACGGGAAACAGTAGAAAAGAAAGTGGTTCGAGTGTTTTTTGTGTCATTAGCAACTATCCTGGGATTTCATGCCTGATTTGGAAATTCTATATAAGTTATAAATGTGACGCAAAAAAAATACCCTATTCCAACTTTTCTCCACTTTCCCTATTTATTACCTAAACGCTTTTCTAGAAACTGTAATATAAGTTACACTTAAACGATAGTTGGGGAGACATTTAAACGTGACATATCGAATTTTAAGCTTAGATGGTGGAGGCATTCGCGGCATTATCTCAGCGGTTATCTTAGCAGAAGTTGAACGAATTATCAACCAACCTTTAACCCAATATTTCGATTTGATGTTTGTTCCTCCTCTGCTCCCAGGCTGAAATATTTTTTAACCTTGTCGGGAAGGGTTTAGGGATTCAATCTAGCGAGTTCCCCACAACTGAACAAAAAAAATATTCCTTATTCATAATCAATAAGCTAATGACACCCAAAGCCCATAAACAATTCGCTCAACATTGGTTGCGTAGTGAAAAAGCCCTGAATCAAATCATCAAAGCAGCCAAGTTGCAGGCACGCGATCGCCTGCTGGAGATTGGTCCGGGAACGGGTGTGCTGACGCGGCGACTCTTAGGGGAGGTGGAGTCATTGGTGGCGGTTGAGATTGACCGGGATTTGTGCCAACGTTTGGTCAAAAGTTTAGGTCAAAACGAGAATTTTTTACTCTTACAAGGTGACATTCTCTCCCTGAACTTAGCCGAACATCTCGCCGCTTTTCCTCATTTCCAGTCTCCGAATAAAGTCGTTGCGAATATCCCCTACAACATTACTGGACCGATTTTGCAAACGCTGCTGGGAACCATCGCCCAACCCATTGATCCCGCTTTTGAGTTAATTGTACTCTTGGTGCAAAAAGAAGTGGCACAACGATTATGTGCCAAACCAGGTTCTAAGGCATTTGGTGCATTATCGGTGCGGGTACAATATCTGGCAGACTGTGACTGGATCTGTGATGTCCCAGCCATTGCCTTTTCCCCACCGCCAAAAGTTGACTCCGCCGTTGTCCGCTTGCGTCCCCGAATTGTAGACCCCTCAGCCGATAACCCCCAACAGCTAGAAACCTTAGTCAAGCTGGGTTTTGCCAGTAAGCGGAAAATGTTGCGAAATAACCTCAAATCCCTGTGCGATCGCGATACAATTAACCAATTACTCGAACAAGTAGAGAGTCATCCCCAAGCCCGTGCTGAAGACTTGAGCGTTAGCCAATGGGTTACTCTTGCCAATCGCTTAAATGAGACAGCAGGGGAAGCAAGGGAAGCTGTGGAAGCAGAGGAAGCAATGTAGAGACGTGCCATGGCACGTCTGGGAGCAGGGAATTGACTGATAGATTATGTCCACAAAGCTGCACGAGTAACCTATTCGATGTAATTTATAATTCATAATTCATAATTTATAACTCATCATTCCCATGCGTTCCTATTCCCTAATCGCCCCTGCCAAAATTAATCTGTATCTAGAAATACTAGGCGATCGCGCCGATGGGTATCATGAACTGGCAATGATCCTGCAAAGCATTGAACTCGCTGATCAGGTGAACATCCGAGCGATTGGTACGCAAACCATTCAAGTTCACTGTGATCATCCGCAAGTTCCCCTGGATAAAACCAATCTGGCTTATCGGGCGGTGGAATTGATGAGTCAAGAATTTCCCGATTGCTGGGCGCAGTTTGGCGGTGTGGAAATCTCCATCCAAAAGAATATTCCCGTCGCGGCTGGATTAGCTGGAGGATCAACCAATGCCGCCGCCGTGTTGGTAGGATTAGATATGCTTTGGCAACTGGGACTCACGCAGCCGGAATTACAAGAGTTAGCCGCGAAACTCGGTTCAGATGTACCCTTTTGTCTAGCAGGGGGAACCGCGATCGCAACGGGGCGAGGCGAAGAACTTGATCCCTTACCCAGTCTGGATTCGTTCTATGTGGTGTTAGCTAAACATCAAAATTTAGCCGTTTCTACCGCTTGGGCGTATCAAAGCTATCGGTCTCAGTTTAGCAATACTTATGGGCGTTCTGAGGGAGTAGATAAATCGATAACAACTGAAATGATAAATCCCCCCACTCGTGTCCATTCGGGTTCAATGGTTCAAGCAATTTTAAATAAAAATGTCGCCAAAATTGGTCAACTGCTATACAACGATTTGGAGCAAGTTGTACTCCCTAACTATCCCCAAGTCTTGCAACTGCGGCAAGCCTTTGAAAATTGCGGTGCATTAGGCACAATGATGTCCGGTTCGGGTCCTACCGTATTCGCTCTTTGTCAGTCTCAGGAACAAGCCCAAGCGCTTTTACAACACGTCCAGTCAGAAATCCCTGATCCAAATTTAGGGTTTTGGGTGACAAAGTTTGCCAGTCATGGGATTCAAATTGTCTCCTAATAATGATTGATAGGAGTTTGTAGTTGCGCTTTAGCGCCAGTTTCCTCACAGGAGTAGGTTGAAGGCGAGAAGGGGAAGATAGACAAGACGGGGGAGAGTATGACTTATTGTATTAAACCGGGATGCCTGACACCGGAAAATATCGATTCCGCTCACTTTTGTCAAACCTGTGGGGAAAGGCTACAGCTAAAAGAACGCTATCGCCCTCTACGCCCCCTCGGTAGCGGTGGATTCGGCAGAACATTTTTGGCAGTTGACGAAGATATTCCCAGTCAACCCTATTGTGTAATCAAACAACTTTATCTGGAAAACTCCGAGCCAGAAACCTTACCAAAGGCAAAAGAACTGT
Organism: Coleofasciculus sp. F4-SAH-05; assembly: GCF_040222985.1. NCBI lineage: Bacteria > Bacillati > Cyanobacteriota > Cyanophyceae > Coleofasciculales > Coleofasciculaceae > Coleofasciculus > Coleofasciculus sp. F4-SAH-05. Next base: position 7,896 of record NZ_JAVKBY010000148.1, on the reverse strand, counting down.
TTCACCAAGAAGCCATCCGTTTAGATGAATTGGGTAACCATTCGCAAATTCCCACCCTTCTGGCACATTTTGAGCAGAATCAACAACTTTATTTAATTCAAGACTTTATTCCGGGGCTAACCTTGAGCGAGGAGTTAACCCAGCAGGGACAGTACAACGAAGAGCAAATTTGGGAATTATTGCGTGAACTATTACCCTTGATTCGCTATATTCATGCCCATCGTGTACTCCATCGAGATATCAAACCTGCCAATATTATCCGCCGCCAAGATGATGGGAAATTAGTGTTAATTGATTTTGGCGTTGCCAAATTGCTGACGGATACCGCCTTACTGCAAACAGGTACAATTATTGGTAGCCCAGAATATATGGCACCGGAACAACTTAAAGGCAAAGCATTTTGGGCAAGTGACCTGTATAGTGTGGGAGTAACCTGTCTTTATTTGCTGACTCAGGTCTCCCCCTTTGACCTGTATGATACATTCAATGAAACCTGGGTGTGGCGAGATTTTTTACCCCCTGGAACCCAGATTAGCGATCGCCTAGGCAAAATCCTGGATCAGTTGACTCATTCTAGTCTCAAACAACGCTATCAATCGGCTGATGAGGTGATCACGGATTTGACCCCTGCTATATCTCCTCCCGTAGGCACTCATTTTATCAACTTTCGGCAACCCAAAACCCGCAAAACTAAACGAAATCGTCTCGCCTCAGAAGTGGGAATTGACTATCAGCGACTAAAGCAACTTTTGGTTCCCCATAAATGGCAAAAAGCAGATGAAGAAACCTGGATAATATTGGGTCAAGCCTGTGGCAAATTCCCCGGTTATTATCTGAAGTTGAGTGATATTCAAGAGTTACCCTGTGAAGACTTGCGGACTTTGGATCAGCTATGGATGAAATACAGTAAACACCATTTTGGCTTTACGGTGCAAAGCCGCATCTATCAAGAGGTTGAAGCCGATTATCCCAGTTTCTGCGATCGCGTGGGTTGGTCGGTTCACAATCCTAACGTTCCGGATACAGCCTATCAGTTTAATCTCAAATCTCCAGCCGGACATCTACCATCCCGTCGCTGGGTGGGAGGATATTACGACTGGTGGCGTCATGCTGAAGTTATGGCGGCTAAGTTGGAACAATGTGGTTTGTAGTAAGGGCTTTAGCCTTAGATCAGGTTGGGTTTCCTAGGGAACCGATCAAGTATTCCCAAAAACCGGGTTTATGGAGGCTTGATCAGGAGGATTTTAGATCAGCATGATTTCTCCCTTTTGGGGGACGATCTGGAGGCGTAAATCTTGATACCAAAGAGAATAGGCTTGGATGTTTTTGTCGGATGATATGTAGATCTGATCCGAATCCGCAAAAACTCAGATAACCATTGCAGTGTAAAGAATATGGAGATTGACACTCCCTCGCCTGAGACGAGGGATTCTTCTTTCATCCAGAAGCCTTAGAATATTGATTTTCATCAATACACGCCTAGGCCAACTGTCCAGAAGCGTTTACCCAGTATTCCTGAGAGATTCGCGTATGCCCTACGCTATCTAAAGCCTTAATCAAAATGTTTATGGCAGCATTCCAGTCTCTATCGAGGACAGCACCGCAGCTACAAACATGAGTACGGGTACTCAAAGACTTCTTAACCCTAGCTCCGCAGCAAGAGCAATCCTGCGAGGTGAAGCTAGGGTTTATTGCTACCAATTCTCTACCAAATAGGTTGGCAAAGTATTCCAGCCATTCGCGGAATATTGTCCAACCAGCATCTGATATTGATTTAGCTAACTTGTGGTTCTTAACCAGTCCTCGAACATTTAAATCCTCAATCGCCACGAAATCGTTAGATTTCATTACGCATCTTGCTAGTTTAACCGCAAAATCTTTACGTTGGCGACTGACTTTTAAATGCTGTCTACCCAGCCTATGCTGAACTTTTTTCCGATTCTGACTACCTTTTGTGCATTTAGAGAGTCGGCGTTGTAGTCGTTTTAACTTTTTCTCGGACTTCCTGAGAAAACGAGGGTTGTTTACCTGGTTTCCATCTGAGTCAGTGTAGAAATAGTTGAGTCCAACATCTAAACCAATTTGCCTGTTTATCTGCTTAACACCGAGCGAAGTCGAGGTGTCAACGCTTTCACGACGTTCTACGTCAATACAAAACTGAGCATAGTAAGCATCAGTCCGTCTGATCAGGCGAATCCGCTTGATTTGGGATTGCTGATAGAAATGCAGATCTCGCGTTCCAACCAGTTTTAAGCGACCGATGCCTGTTTTGTCAGTGATAGTTAGATACTTTCTGTTGTCAGAAAGCTTCCAGCCACTTGTCTTATATTCGACTGAGCGACAGTTTTTCTTAAACTTAGGGAAGCCCTTCTTGCCTTGTACAGACGCGCCATGGCGCGTCTCTATCTTTTTACAGTTATCGTAGAATCGACTGATACTAGCCCAAGCGCGTTCAGCAGCAGCTTGACGCGCCATTGAATTTAAAGCAGCAACAAAAGGAGACGCCGGAGCCTCGGACAAAACCTTGGTGTACTTGTTCAAAGTATACCGATTGACCTTTTTCTCTCTGGGAGCGTCTAGCCAGTATCGCAAGCATTTATTGCGAATAAACTGACCTATTCTTATGGCTTCGTCTATTGATCTAAGTTGAGCTTTGGAAGCTTTTACCTTAAATTCATAAACTAGCATCGTCTCGACCTGTTGATGTGTTATTTTAACAGTACCAGTTTAACCGTCTATTGTCAATGCATCCAGAAACCAAATACAAAACGAGTCGTAGAGCTGTATACAATCTCACTGTACATATCGTGTTTGTGTCTAAATACCGTAGAAGCGTATTCACGAAGAAGATGCTAGTAAGGTTGTCGGAGGTGTTCGAGTCTGTAGCGAATAGTTGGGAATCAGAAGTTCTCCAGTTTAATGGAGAAGAAGACCATGTACACCTCCTTCTTTCTTAGCCGCCCCACAAGTTGTTAAGCAGTCTGATTGCCAATTTGAAAGCCACATCATCTAAGACGATGTGGCGAGAATTTGAACCCGTGTTAACTTCTATTTACAAGAAAAGGGTTTTGTGGACGGGTTCTTATTTTGTCTCTAGCTGTGGTGGCGTTACAATAGAAAGGCTTAAGGTTTACATCCAGGATCAACAATGTCCTGATTCATCCCGTCGCTGAAAGCGAGGGTCTTCTCAGGACAGCGAGAGATAAAATACACCATTGGGTTCGTAGTAGGGAACCTTAGCCCTAGATTTTGTTGGGTTTCCTACATACACCCAACCTACAATTCCACTATTTTAGCTGTGCCACGCCAGTAGACTAAGCCTTCTCAAAAAGCACGATCATGTCTGCTGAAATTCCCAGCACTGTTAAATATCCCATTTTAATTTAATCTGAAGGGCGGGTTTTGTTGAGAGGTTATCGGTAGATAGCAAAATTAAACAGCTAAACCCGCCCCTACAAATGACAAATGACAATCCCCACCTACTTTAAGATAGATGTTGACCCAATTCCTGTCGCAGGCGATAGAGAATCATATCTGGTTCAACTTGATTAAGAATATCTTGAATCACCGTACTCGCACCTAAAGGTCCCCAAGTGCAGCCTTGTTCCAGATACACTTGTGCCGCATGACCAACTGTGTAGGCTCCATAGCCAGCAATTCCAGCTTGAGTCACGGCGGTTCCAGCAAAAGCCGTGACTCCACCAATACTGGCAACGGCTGAAGCACTTTTACCCATTCCCAACAGCGCACTACTTCCCAGTTCACCCAACAGTAAACCCCCAGAACTAACTAATATTTTGCGCCATAACTTTCCCGCTTCATAACTTGTCATCGGTAAACCATAGAGTCGAGATAAGGAACGAATCAGCGCCAAGTCTGCTACAGTTCCCCCTAAAATATCCAAGATACCAATCGGATTCAGCGCCACTGCCAAAGCTTTATACTTAGCAAAGCGCCAGATTAAATCTTCGGCGTCTGCCTTACGTTGTGCCACAGTCTTCTGGGCAATGCTAACTTGGGCAGTTCGGGCTTGAAATAGGGCATTAAGTGCCAACAGCGATCGCCCTTCACGATTGAGTATCCTTAAAATGGCTTGCTGCAACTCATCTACCTGCGGCGGTAGGGTTTCCCATTCATAATTGACGGTTCCATCGGGCAATTCCACCCGCACTTGTATGGGAGACGGTTCGGCGGCGACCCGAACAATCTCCTCAGGTGATAACATCTTTTGTAAGCGGCGATCGCGGGGAGTGCCTGTACCCAGTTCTTGCAGTTGCTGGTAAATCGCTTCTCTATCCTGTTCTGGATACAAATCAATTTTGTTAAATACCAGAATCAGCGGCTTTTGGGCTTGTCGCAGTTCCGACAACGCCTGATACTCCGTGCGAGTAATATCCCCAGCCACGACAAATAAAATTAAATCAGCCTCAGACGCCACCTGTTGTGCCATCTGCGCCCGTGCTTCTCCCTGAACTTCATCTAATCCCGGTGTATCAATTAACTCAACCTGTACTTTCCCCTCACCACCAGGCGTCCAACGTACCGACTTGGGCCACTGGGTTACCCCATGCAGAGGACCCGTTTGCAAGATTTTCTGACCCAGCAACGCATTGACAACAGCCGATTTCCCACGACTGACTAACCCAAAGGTGGCAATACGAATCACACCTTGGTCAAGTTTGTCTAAGCTAAACTGCAATACCTCCAGTTCATTCTGGAGGGCGGCTTGCAGTTCCACATCGGGAAGGGGGCGGCGGTGATGCAGGTTGTTGTACCAGAACAACGTATGCCGCAAACTGGCACGAGCGCGGTGAATATAGTAGTCTTGGCGATTGCGGCTGGGTTTAGGGGAAGAGGATGGTGATTGACTCAAGGTTAGATGGGAAAGGATGAGCTACAGTTCTATTTTCGTATAATCTGTGTTGGATGTTTGGACTACAACTCAGGATTCTGGAGTATGGAAACAATTCTGAGTTTTTTGATTTTATCGTTATTAGTGTCGGTTGGGTTTCGAGTTCGCAAGAACCCAACGATTCGTGGCGTGTCACGCCCAATTTGATAGTTTAGGCTTACGCCCAGAAACCGGAGGGGCGCCCAGACGTGCGCCTGATTAAACCGTCAAATCTATCCCACAATTTTAGCTGTGTCACGCCAGTAGCACCGACGTCCAAGCTGTGATAAAATTCACAAAATAATCAAAACTCAGACTATTCAAAACAAGTAATGCAGACTACCGCTCATAAAATTGGCACGTTGGGACTAGCAACGGCGACAGTGTTAGGATTGACTGCTTTCCAATCTGCTGAAGCGGCATCTATGTATACGGTGACTGACCTGGGTACACTCTCTGGTAGAGAGAATGATCCTCATGTCCCAATCAGCATTAATAATGTTGGGCAAATTGTTGGCAGGAGTGGACTCCTCTTTGATGAGGACAGGCGTGCCTTTTTGTGGGACAACGGCGTGATGACTGACATTGGTAGTCTTGAGGGTTTAAAGAGCGAAGCATTTGATATTAATGACTCTGGGCAGATAGTAGGTCATTCAGAAATTAACACGCCAGATTTTTTCTCTTCCCCCCCCCCTATGCAATTTATCCCTCTCATGCTTTTCTCTGGGAAAACGGAGTGATGATTGACATCAACAGTTTATTTCCTGCTGACTCCGGCTTTAAACTCTTTGCTGCCAATAATATAAATGATGTTGGACAAATTACGGGACTAGGCTGGATTAATAATATCCCCAGTCAGGTCTTATTAACACCTGTATCTGACTCTACGCCAGTCCCAGAACCTCTGACTATTCTTGGTTCAGCAACCGCTTTAGGATTTGGAGCTTTATTCAAGCGAGAGCATTCAATAAGACGAAAAAAAGCCAAGTCAAACGATTAAAATAAGAAGAAGAAGAAGACTTACGCTCCATCCGTGTCAACTTAAGGTAAAAAAGTAAGCCGTTCGAGTTCCCTCCCCTTGATAGGCTATGCATTACCCACATCTTTCTTAAGATTAGCGAGAGCGATCGCTCTCGCCCTCTCCAACCCCCATTCCTACATAGGCAATTCTCAATAAAGTTGAGCTTTTCTCAAGAAAAGTTTGTGGGAATTTGTCAAGTCTCATAGGATTGATTGGCTTTGAAAGCCTTGTTTCACAAGGCTTTCAGGATTGTTAAGAAAGATGCGTATAACGCATAGCCTTGATAGGGGAGGGTTAGGGTGGGGTCAGATCAAGGTATTGCTTTCGTTTTAAGCTTAAGTTGACACCAATGCTGAGGCTCTTTCCCAAACTTAACATTCAGAGTACGCAACACTTTGTCAAGTTTTTTGATGACCTAGGAGGAATGCCACTGACTGGTATGTTGGTGGGCAATGCCCACTACTGGCGTGGCATAGCTAAAGTTGTGGAATAGATTTTGGCGATTTTCTGGGCGCACGCCGTGCGCCCCAGAAGATGCTAATCCACCAATTAAGGTGTGCCACGCCACTAGGGTATATCAAAGGTTTCGGTGATTCCCTAATGCAAATTTTCAGTGCCATTCGACCTAAGAGTGCGATCGCGCTTTCTGCTCTACGATTGAACGTAATTGCGGCCTTCCCCGACTTCAACGACAGTAAGTCGGGGAAGGATAGCAGACAAACTAGGAATTAAATATTCCGCAGTTTGTCAAATTTTTATGGTAAAATATAGGCATGAAAACACGTAGAGCAACCTATAGAATTTATCCAAATAAGGCTCAATGTGACCAGCTTCATTGGGCTAGAAAAATGCACTGTGAACTCTATAACGCGGCAATTGCTAACCGGAGGACGCAGTACAAGCGCTTTGGTCATTCTGTTGACTATTTTGAGCAACAGAATTGTTTACCTGATTTTAAGGAAGTTTGGATTGAGTATGCCGAATTAGGTTCTCATACGTTACAAGCTACATTAAAGCGGGTTGATTTTAGCTATAAACGATTTTTTCAAGGATTGGGTAAGTATCCCAGGTTCAAAGCCAAGCGGCGGTATAGTGGCTGGACATATCCAGACAAAGCAGGTTGGAAAGTTTTGTCTAATGGTAAAAATGGTTACTTGGAACTGAGAGACCTTGGTTTTAAGATTCAAATGCGAGGTCAAGCTAGGACTTGGGGAACTCCAACAACCTGCACAATCTTTTTTAGAAACGGTAAGTGGTATGCGTCAATTACCGTGCAGTGCAATCCGACTCGCCAAACAGGTACAGGTTCAATTGGAATAGATTTAGGTTGCCAAGACGCGGTAACGCTTTCAACTGGCGAGAAAATTGCTAAACCAGATTTTATTAAGGAGGGGCATAAGAAGGTTAAGGTAGCCTCAAAGCGGTTAAGACGCAAGAGATCACCTAATAGGAACAAAAAAGTTAAGGGTTCGAGACGATGGAAAAAAGAACGAAAGCGGATTTCTACGCTTCAGGGTAAGATAGCCCGACAACGAGAAGACTGGCTGCACAAAACAACCAGCGAGATAGTTAGCGGTAATAGCCTAATTGCTGGAGAGCAGTTAAATGTCAAGGGCATGACTCGAAAAGCCAAGAAGGGTAAGCGAAAGAGACAAAAAGCCGGGTTAAATCGGTCTATTCTCGACGTTGGGTTTGGCATAGTCGGTGATTTATTAACCTACAAAGCTGCTGAAGCGGGCGGGTTCTATGTCGAGTCACCAACTAAAACGCTCAAGCCAACTCAAAGATGCGCTAAATGTTGGGAATTAACGCCTAAGAGTTTAGCTGATAGAGTTCATGTTTGCTCTAATCCTGACTGTGGTCATACCGAAGACAGAGATGTTAATGCCGCCCAAGTAAATGAGATTTGGGGAAGGGGTTTGGAACGAACCTCTTTAGACGTGGAGTCGCCTAGCTCTACTGATTGCTCCAAGCATGAAGCAGC
>NZ_JAVKBY010000131.1:0-32983 GCF_040222985.1 Coleofasciculus sp. F4-SAH-05 | reverse complement strand
TTGGGTACTTAACAAGCTATTTTGTTTCGCTAACTCCATCTAAATCAAAGATTCTAGATAGGGACTGCGCTAAACTTTCGTTCAAAGTCGATGGCACCGGAACCGTCTACGTCCACCTCTTGCATCATGTCATACAATTGGGCGTCTGTGGGATTTTGACCCAGCGATCGCATGACGGCACCTAACTCGTCAGCAGAAATTTCACCACTGCCATCTTCATCGAAAACTCTGAAGGCTTGCCAAAGTCTTTCAACTTCAGCTTCGTTCATTTTCTTTGCGTTTTGTTTATTCATTTCTGCCAATTTTAAAGCAAGTTCCCAAATTTAATTTCATTTTCCTTCTAAAAAACTATAAAACGGGTCATCCGTCAAGTTGATTCAGAAAAGTCTGTGTCATCCGAATTTAGGGAAGAAAACAAATGATACCAATTTGGAGAACCTGTTTGGGCTTCTTTCACTTCAAAGGTGACATGACAAGCCTGGGGTTGTTCTAGCGCCTGAAGGCAAAGTTCAGCAACATCTTCGCGACTGACTTTTCCTCGAATATTATCGCCTTGCTCAAAGGCTAAACCTTTACCGCCGGGTTCTTCAGTCAAAGCACAGGGACGGATAATCGTATAGGGAATACCACTTTCCCGCACCGCATCCTCTCCCCGTAGCTTCCAGGTGAGAATTCCGCCTAATTGGTCATTCATTCGCACGATTTGCACTTCTTCTTCTAAGTTAATTCCGGGACGCCCTGGACGGGTGACGCCAGCAGAACTAATCATAATAAATTGGGGTAATGTTGAACCGTTGTATGCCTTGATTGTTTTCACTTGTAAGGAAAACGTTCCGGGTTCAAAGTTAGGATTCAGTGCACCATCATACTCAAACTTACTCAGCATCAATTGCACGGCGTAAATATGACTCGGATCAAAGGGTTCAGCATCGGGGAGCGTTTTGGCACGAAAGACAGGAATCAGCGCCTCAAAAGGAACCCGAACATCAATCCAGGTATCTTTTTCTGTATCAAAGGAATAGCAATAGGAAATCCCATCCCATCTTGATTCAGTTCGCAGGATAAACTTATACCGTTGTCCATCGCCTTTAACCCGAAGTTCCATCCCTTCATATCCAGCTAAATTTAAAGGTGAATCGAAGTTACGGGTGCGAACGGAAACAAAACCACCAGAGTTTTTTGTCGATACTGTTCCACTGAATAATGCTGCCTGATCAATCAGTCGAATTGAGCTTTCACTCACACCCCCCATAACGACATCATCTACAGCCCCCCAGGTTTCTTTCACGTCATCTGAGGGATGTTTGAAATCAAAAATGAGTTGGTTTCCCAGTTCTAGATGATGTGCCGCAACTTGGACTAAATTCTTAATCCCTTGATAGTCTACAATTTCAGGACTATCAACCACTTCTGGCATATAAAATTTGATGCCTTGATAATATTTTTCCCGGGTTGGCGTATCTCCTTCCACAGGTTGCACCCGCACACCTGTGCAGCAAATAACGGCGGAGATACCGTCCATCATGGCAGGGGTTAAGGTTTCTGGGATAGTGATATCGGCTTCAAATAGTTCCACCTCATTTCCCAGCATTTCCCGCCCACGCTGAGTATCTCTAACTAATGCGCGTACCGGATAATCCCGTTCTCTCAGACGCCGCACGACTCGCTTGCCAACGCCACCCGTTGCACCCGCTACCAGTATCTTACCCAATCGTTTTCCTCTACTTTGGTTTGATTTATGATATTTTGTGTTACCTGAAAATAAGCGTTTTAAACAACTAATAAAAGGGATAACCTCAAAATAGGCTAATGTTTTGACAAATCGACCAGCATCCCATTGGGAGCGATTATTCTCAGTCATCATCCCCTCCTATACTATTTGTTTTTTTCAGTGTACCGAATTTGGCAACGGGGATGAATCCGCGATCGCTATAGCGGATCGTCTTGTGGTGCAACCTAGATTAGGTGTAGGGGGAACTATTCTTCTGCCAGAATTACTTCACTTTGATAACCGTCTGGAGTCTGTTGACGAAAAACGTGCAATTGTCGATTTTTAAGATTAAGTACCCAATAGTCAGCAATTCCCGATTGGGCATTAATAATCTGTCCTGCAATTAATTCAACCGATTCATCGGGCTGCAAAATGCCCACTTCAGCCATTCGATGGTACTCTTCAATCGTCCACAAGCGGAGTTTGACGGGGGGTTGAGTTTTTGGCATAACTTTTCTTGCTGAGATTGACCCATGGTTATCAATAGTTTGAGGATTCATCGTTTATTGTACTCACTTCTCTCCCAGCCAGCCATATCGTTTACTGTGCTGGGATGGATACTTGGTATTGAGCTTCTCGAAATACTTATCAGTCACGGTATCAGTTCCAGAGTTGACAATCACGGATTTTCCGGTAGTTTAGTATAAAATGCTCGAATCTGGACTTGTGCGCCCTAAGCTACATCCAGAATAATGTTTAAGCTGAATAGGTTTAGCTGTGAGTTCTAAGAATTTACCGGAAACCACTGCCTACGTTCGGATTACCCAGCACTCGTGGCAACAGGGCAAAATTGAAGGAGATGTTCAAGCGGCGGCTTATGAGTGGCAGTTTCAATGGCGTTTTCGCCAAGGTCAGTTGGTCGTTAGACCTGCTTTGGGACGTGCTTTAATCCAAGAACCACTGGGTCGATTTTTAGAGCGTTGCGATTACCAGTTGGAACCAGGAGGAGATTATGCGTTTACCATTCGGGCGGAACTTTAAATGTTGGGATAAAGGGGGTAACACAAGTGGATTGGGTATCAGCACTAACTTAAGGCTGGTGGGCAATGCCCACCCTACTAGGCTACTAGGCTACGGTATATCAAAAGTTTTGACGTTTAATTTTGACTGTTTACCGAAAAATTGGGTCTAAAGCCTCGTCCTTATAGGACGACTTTGTGTTAAAATTAGCTTCGAGGAAAGGGTATTAAACCTCTATAAAAACCTTGGGTCCGAGAGGCATCGCACCTTGAAAACTAGCCTTAGAGGGTTCTGTACAGTCCGTGCTTGTACAGGTAAAAAGTCTAAGCAACAAGCACGCCCAAAACACATTATTTCTTGTTTTCAAGCTTTACGATAGGGCATATCGAAACTAGCTTCTGTAATGGAGCAAAACGCTTCTGGAGAGATGCTCCTCTGGTATGAAATAAGACCCCTGTTTCATAGTAAGAGCGCTCGATGAAAGAAGCGCTACTCACGCCTTCAGGCTGAGGAGTGTCAAATAACGCTCAATCAACAAGATAGCAACAATATCATCAATCGGTCGAGGTGGCTGGCGCATCCCTTGGGGAATTAGGCGTTTGAGTCCTTTGGGGGGGTACATTTGCCAGTAGCGATCGCGAGCTTCTAATGTACTATAGCGTTCATCGACTAAGACGATGGGTACAGTGGCAGAAATGGCTTCACGAATTTTCCCTTGCCATTGCTTCGAGGTGGTTTGGTTCCCCATAACAATTGTCTCAATGGGAAACTGCTGAGATAGTTTTTTAATAGTGGCGATCGCCTGGTCTGATGGTATCACTTGATGATAGGAAATTTTTTGGTCTTTCCCTTTTACGGCTAAACCACATTTATCTCGTCCTGGGTCAAACCCTAATATCATAATTAAAACTATCTATTCTCCTATTTTAGACTTGACATCAGCATCTGGATAGATTCTTCATTACGCTTCGCTCCACTCAGAATGACATGATTGGGTGATGACATGATGGGTGGCTGGGAGAGTCATGAGTATGACCAATGACGAATGACCAATGACGAATTACATCGACTTTCGATATTTTTCCAATAATTCTGGCAGGTAATCATATCCATCTACCCCAATTAAGGGAATAATTTTTGACCGTTGCTGCTGTAGGACTTCTTGGAATACTTCTCCTCCCAATTGCCCTTGCAAAATCGTCAGTAATCCCACGGCTTTGCGCCAGTCTTCTGTGCCAATTTGCTCTAATAAATATCCGCCCAAGCTACCTGTGTAAATCGTTTTACTCCAGTTTTGCAACTGATAGTAGGCTTGCGCCAAGTACGCTAAGTTGAGTCCCTGCAAATATAAATCTCCAGAAAATTGTGCGGCTTGCCACCCTTGTTCTAAATAGGTAATCGCTTCTTGGGGGTTTTGCACAACCACATAAGCAATTCCTAAACTACATAAACATAGGGCTTGACTTTGGCGATCGCCTAATTTTTCTAATAATTGCCGCCCTTGTTGCAGGTACATGATGGCGCTTTCGTAAACATCGGGATCAAGGGCTTGCTGTTGGGCTTGAAACACCTCACTATAACCTAAATTCGCTAAGGCGTTGGCTTCACCTAATTTATCCCCGGCTTGCCGTGCTAAGATTAATGCCCGTTGACTATAATTAATCGCCTCGGCATAATTTCTCTGTGCCACACAGATTCGGCTTAAGTGATTGTAATTGGCAATCTCACAGACGCGATCGCTAGCTAAACGGGCAATCTCTAAGGCTTGCTCATGGAATTGTATTGCCCGATCATATCGACCTTGCGCCCGTTGGGAATAGCCTAATAAGGTGAGAATTCGGGCTTTCTCTTCAGTTCCCTCGACACGCCGCAAGGGTTCATCCAGGTAATCCATGGCATTCCGCAGATAATTCCCACTTAAGGAGGCAAAAACACCACCATACAGGGGAAAATATTCCCGTTGGGTAAAGGTGCGGAGAATTTGCAGCGTCGCCTGAAAACAACTATCTACTAAACGTTCCCGTTGAGGAACTGTTGCTTGATTTAAAGCCAAGGCAAGTTGTGACCAGATTACCGCAAATACGATAAAGGTGGAAATCGAGAGTCTAGCCCCCATTTTGGAGTTATAGACTCGTTGATCAAACCACTTAACTAACCGACGTTGTAACCATTGCAGAACAAAGGTTAATTCCACCCAAGCATCCAGTTCTAACGTTGGCTGTTGGACAATCCATTTATCGAGAGGTTGATTATACGCCAGCGCTTGGAACAATGACTTAGGTAGAGGACGATTCACCTTTTTTGCCCAGAGTCCCCAAGGTCCTCGTTGTTCAGTGAGTTCTTCAAATCCCAAGGAACCCTGGCTTTGCTCGTATATCCAGCTTACTAAATCGTTTTCCAAATTCCCCCAAGCGGCTAATCCCCCAGTAATTCCTTGGGCTAGCTGTTCAAGTTCCGTAGCGCGATCGGAGTCGGAACTGGTGGATGCTTCTTGATGAAGGGTTTGGGCTAATTGAGCTAACTGAGATAGATTAAGGACAGGTTCTCGATTTGGATCAATCGCCCGTAGCCAAGCGCTCAACCGTTCACTCTGGTCAGCTTTGGTAATCTCTTGTGTGGCGGTTGCGATCGCCTCAGACACCTGATTTTCCTGCTGTACCCGTTCCCATTCGCTGCTAATCATATTCAGCGCCCTCTGCGCCCGTATCGCTTTAGCCTGTTTGAGTTCACTCGCCGGATTATCGATTTCCTCCTGAGTGCTGCTCTGACGTTCATCCAGACAGCGTTCAAACATTTCCCCGGTTCCACTGCTGACACCTGACGCCAGCTTTTGGTAAACCTGTCGCTTGGAGCGGATTTTTCCTTTCAGCGTCGCGGCGACAATTTCGTCAATCAGTTGAAAACAGCGATCGCGTAATGGTAAAGAGTCTGTCATCGTTTTTTGTTCTCAGAACCTACGTTAATATCCTAGACTTAGCCATCGTGCAGAATTCTTGGCTTATAGGACAAAGAGTAATCTTGCGACCTGGCAAAAAGCAACTTGGTTCAGAAGACATGATGGAAACTACAATCAACTCTAGAAATGATACAGTGAAACCCAACAAGCCACAGCTTACGCCACACGCCTTTTAACCCCAGAGACAACCATGCGTACCCTGTCTCTCCCCTATCCCGACGACGTACTGATTACGTCTGGTAAATCACCCCAAGCCTTAGAAGCTGAACTAATCTTCTTGCTCGCCGTTAAACTGTTCGAGTTACGTCGGCTATATCTGGGCAAAGCGGCTGACTTTTGCAACATGAACATATTTGGCGAGATTGTAGAGACTAAAATGCAACGTCTCTACAAGATGGTTGGGGAAACCAAAAAGGTTTAATATAGGGCGACCCGAACCAATTGAGTGGATTTGAGTTGTTCAGTGATGCAAGCGGGTCGCCCCTACATTCCCTGAATGTGACATACTCCTACACCGTAATCTTTGATTCGGTGTTTGATTAACATCTGTCGCGATTAATTAACTGTCGCGCTATCTGACGAGGAATCCCATAACTAACCAGGGTGATGGGGGTGAATGGAGTTTGATTTGACACGGATGCCCCTAATTGATATTGATACGGTAGGGGCACGATATTATCGTGCCCTAATCAAGCCGCTCTTAAGAGCGATCGCGACAGCACCACGCCCTGATAATACTGTTGTAACTGACGGGTTGCGGCTGACCAACTCCAGCGCTCCGCTTCCGCCCTAGCGTTTTCGCGTAAGGTTTCCCGTTCGGTTCGTTCCTGGAACAGACGTTGAGTCGCCGCGATCGCGCCTTGTTCATCCCTGGGATTAAATAGGTAGCCGTTCACCCCATCAGTGACGATATCTGGAATCCCCCCGGAACGCGCTGCTACAACTGGGCACCCCGCCGCCATCGCTTCGAGTAACACTAATCCCAAGGTTTCGGTACGGGAGGGGAAAATAAACGCATCCGCCGACGCAAAGGCAGAACCTAACGGTTCACCTGTCAGATACCCAACAAAATGGGTGGGAGTTCCGGCAAAATGTTTTTCCAAGGCGCTGCGATGAGGTCCATCTCCCACCAACGCCAAACGCGCACCGGGAATCGATTCCAGAACAGGTTTAATCCGATCAATCTCCTTTTCCGCCGACAAACGCCCCACATAAAGCAGCAAGGGACTTTCCGGGTGTCCTTGGGACAAGTGCGATCGCATCTCGGTTGACGCCAAACTGGGACGGAATGTCTCCGTATCCACCCCCCGTTGCCACAAATCCAAGCGTTCAATCCCGTGCCCTCTCAATTCCTCCACCATCGCCGTCGAGGTACATAAATTAAGTTGGGCTTGGTTATGATTTGCCTTAATTAATTCCCACATCACAGGTTCTAACATTCCTAACCCATAATGCTGAAGATATTGGGGTAAATGAGTGTGATACGAGGCAACTAAGGGGATTTGCATCGCCTTCGCATAATAGAGTCCCGCTAACCCTAATACTGCCGGATTCACCACATGAATTAAATCCGGTTTAAATTCAGCTAACGCCATGCCAATCGCGGGTCGAGGTAATGCCAGTTTCAGTTCGGGATATAGAGGTAATGGAAACCCGGAAACGCCATAAATATTGGCACCTTTGTGTTCTGTAAGTCCCCCATCAGGACAAATAACTAGAACCTGGTCGCCATTGCGTTGTAAATGGTCAACCGTGTGCCGTAATCGCGTGACAATCCCATCAACTTTGGGCAAAAAGGTTTCAGTGAATAAGGCAATTCGCATAATCCTGTGACTGTGTGCGGAGTAGTATTGTAAACGGTTGTCATTTGTCCTTTGTCATTTGTCCTTTGTCATTTTTCCTTTGTCAGGGTTTGAGGACTATTTACCAAACAAGCGTGAGCGTGCCGTTTGCTTTTGTCCGACTACTTATCATAGTGATGACAAGCTATCGGAACCTAGCAGAGGAGTGGGAGGAAACCCATAGTTTTTAGTTCCTCTGACTGAAACTATCGGTTCAGTAATTATGATGAACGCCTCTAGACTGAGTTGGGTTGAAAAAACAGGAACATCAACCACCGAAAACCCCATTTTTTTGATGTTTTATGTCTTTTCTACTATAGTTTTGAAATCCTGAACCGATAGTCGATAGGGTTAGCGCCGCCAAGACACCTTGGGTAAGATTTGTTTTTCATCTACACGGTGCTTGTACTTGCTGGCAAAGTTAAGTAAGGAATCGATCAGGGAATCAGAGAGGTAATGGGGTTGGAGTCCTAAACTTAACAGGCAAGTATTTTTGGCGTAGAAATAATGCTGTTCTAACTCAACTCGTGGGTTATCCAGGTGCTTAATGTCCACATCGATATCCAAATGGGTTCCAGCATTTTTCACCATCACGGCTAAGTCACCCACGCTGAACATTTCCGTGAACTGGTTAAATACGCGGAATTGACCCGGATCAGCCGGATTCGCGATCGCGAGTTCGACACAGCGCACGGTATCCCGAATATCTAAGAAGCCCCGGGTTTGTCCCCCTTTACCATAGACCGTTAAGGGATGACCCACCGCCGCCTGGATACAGAAACGGTTTAAGGCAGTACCGAAAACGCCATCGTAGTCGAGGCGATTAATCAGCATCTCATCCATTCCGGTTTCTTCGGTTAAGACACCATAAACAACGCCTTGATTCAGATCTGTTGCCCGGAGTCCCCAAATCTTGCAAGCAAAGTGGATATTATGGCTATCGTGGACTTTGCTGAGGTGGTAGAAGCTACCAGGTTGTTTGGGATAGGGTAAGGTATCTTTGCGCCCATTATGCTCGATGGTGATATAGCCTTCTTCGATATCGATATTCGGCGTGCCGTATTCACCCATCGTCCCCAGTTTGACCAAATGGCAATCAGGGAAGTCTTGTCGCATGGCGTAGAGAATATTTAATGTCCCTACGACATTATTCACCTGAGTCAGTACCGCGTGTTCGCGGTCAATCATCGAGAAGGGGGCAGATCGTTGTTCGCCAAAGTGAACAATTGCCTCCGGTTCAAACTGATGTAAGGATTTAATCAGGAAATCGTAGTCGGTAATATCCCCGACGAACAAGTCAATGGATTTACCTGTCAAATCCTGCCAACGCTGGATACGTTGTTGAATCGGTGCAATTGGCGTCAGTGTTTCTACACCTAGTGTCATATCCCAGTGACGGCGCACCAGGCTATCTATAATCCCGACGTCATATCCTTTTTTGGATAGATGCAGGGCGGTTGCCCACCCACAATAACCATCGCCACCAATAACCAAGACTTTCATAGTCGATCCATAAATTGTGCTTGCCGATACTCGGTAAATGTATCAGGTTTCGGGTACTCTCGAACCATTAAAATCAGCGATCGCACCATAAATCATCCTACAGGCTCATGACTCAACCTTCTCTACCCGCCAACTGTACCCTCCGACGCGCCTATTCTGGGGATCGGGGCGCGATTTTCCGATTGGTACTGGGGGCAAAACTTGATCCGACTCAGTTACGATGGCAGCAATTCTGGGTGATTGAATGTCAGGGACAGGTGGTGGCTTGTGGACAGTTGCGCCAGTTTGCTGACGCCCAAGAGTTGGGCAGTTTGGTTGTCGCCCGACGACGGCGCGATCGCGGTTTGGGAACGTTGCTGACGCAACATCTGATTCACCAAGCCAGCCACCTAAATCGCGAGGGGCTACGGCTTCAACCTTCACGAAGTGAAGGTAAGCCGTAGGGGAAGAGCGGGAAATACGAGGGCTAAACGCCCGAAGTATTTCCAGTTATTTACCGGTGGTATAATGAATGGTAGCCATGAAACAAGTCCTCATAATATTTTTTTATAATTCCACGAGGTACGGGAGATTCTCTTTTCTGACAAAATCTCAACAATTCGATTGTTATGTAACAATTATTATTATTTTCAGGAAAACATAACAAATTCGATTGACTTACCCAATATAAGTAGCTACAGTAACTAAGTGGCTATACTCCTGAAGATAGATGTTGAATCTATCTAGCTAGTCGTTTAATTAATAGTGACAACTGTCCTACTTCATACGGTGTGATTCCATGACAAAATTTATGAAATTTACCTCACTTGCGGCCTTGACGGTTACTACCACCGCTGCTACCGTCAGCCTAGCTAATGTCTCACCCGCTACAGCCGCTTCAATGAAATATGATCTACAAATCAATGGTATAGAAGTTGAAGCAGGAATATTGGGTGGTTCAACAACAATAAATGTAGCTGCAGGTTCCTTCACCACGAACGATTCAATGGATGTAATTGAATCCGTTGCTCTAAAGTTGGGGAGTCTCCGATTTAATCAAGGGGAATTTGTCACTGATGGCGCCCAAACCAATATTCTGTTCAGCACTTCTTCTGAGAGTCTCACTCTATTTGCCCTACCGCCACTGCCCCAGGAAATTGGTGGTATGGTAAGTGGACAAGCCACTTTGGCAAATGGAGATTTAACTGACTCTGTATCCTACAAAGTAACTAAACTTGTCTCTGTTCCTGAACCCCTGACACTCATGGGTTCAGCCGCCGCATTAGGCTTTGGATTCGTACTCAAGCAAGAGAATTCGAGAAAGAAGAATAAAGTTAACTAGTAATCCTAATCTATAGTTTTTGAGTTTTATTTGGGGCATCGCTAGGGGCGCAAACTTGCGCCTCTACAGTCTATTTAGCTTATCCGGCGATTCATCCCACGCTCTAATCTTCGATTGAGCGTGGGATGAATCGCCAGTTTATTATTGACAACTTGCTTGTTGTCAGCTAATATTAATTCTCTGGCGATAAGCAAGAAGTGGGCTCTTGCGTATTCCCCACTATAAAACGCCGCACTATAAAACGCCGGAAGCGTCGTTCTGAAACGGAACCCCAAAGGAAGCCTACAACCGTACCCGTAGGGTCGGTGTAGGAGGACGTCACATACAAATTAGATAGTTCTACTGAGGTTTGCCTACTCCCCCCGCAATGCCTCTAATTCTTCTGGCAAGGATAAAGGATTATATCCTAACGCAAACGCCTTGGAACTATCCAAGGAAACATCTGGAGGTCTTGGCGCTGCCATTTTTATCTCGGCTTGCTGACAATAGTTTAATCCTGCTTTGGGTAATTGTAACACATCCACCAGGAGACGACCAAATTCATAGCGTGATATCCGCTCTTTCCCGCCCAGATGCAGGTAGCCTTGAACCTTATCGAGGGCTAACAATAACCCTCTAGCGGCGGTGTTTCCACTCACAGGCGTGCGAAATTCATCAACAAATAATTTTAACTCCTCTCCCGCTTGTAAAATTTCTATAAAGGGCTGAATAAAGCTAGTCGCTGTTGGTGTCGCCTGACCAAACATTAACGGCATTCGGCAAATGGCTGTCTGAGGATAACGGCTTAACATCAGATTTTCAGCCCTAACTTTTTGCTCTCCATAATAACTAATTGGCGAAACCGAATCAGTTTCCCGATAGGGTGGGTTTAAACTGTTGTTCAGCTATTGGTAACAAGCAAGATTTAGTGGCTAAACCCGCCCCTACAGTGGCTAAACCTGCCCCCCCTACAATTAAAGCCTTAGACTACGCTCATTTTTCCTTTAGATATTCAAATGTAACCTCCCATCACTTTGACTCACAGGTTAGTACTTCATTAACAGGGGCAAATCCTTCGGGGTCATCATACCCAACTAACTCAGAATAGTAATTTTTGTTTTGCAGGAGAATAACCCGCGCTGTGTCCAAGGGGGTATCATGAAACGTGAGTTCCCGTTTGGTTGTCAGGGTAATATTTTCATCCACAATTGAGGGAAACTGTTCATAAGTAACAATTGTGCTTCCCTCGTCTTCTGTAATGGTAATATATGACCTCATGCCCAAAGGATTGGGTTTGCCAGACTCAGGATTATATTGACAGACTCTACTACTGCTAGAAGCGGCGCAACTCAACGGAAAAATTACAAAAGCCAGTAGCATGATCAATCGTGACAAATTAATTTTCATAATCAAGCCTTTGAATGAAGTTTGAGGATGTCGAATATCACAGAATGGTATGCTGGTGGGTTCTTGCGAAGTCGAAACGGTGGGTCTTTCCGAAGTCGAAACCCACCCTAAGGTATATCAAAAGGTTTTGGCGATCTCATAATGCTTAAGGAGCGTGCCATTCGAGCTAAGTCGATATCAGATACAGTTTGCTTTTTGGCTATTCAACTGATAGTTTAGCATAATAAGTTCTGTCAAACCAAATTTATGTAGAGGTTAATAAAGATTACGCGGCGTTGTCTGAACGGGTTGGTTGGCGTAGGGGTAAAAAATGGATCGGCTGTAATGATGTCATTTTTACAGATGATGCACCAATTGGACATTTACCCATTACTTGGTTAGTACCAACCACATTTTGGATGTATTGGTTGGCGCGTTTTGCCAGTGTAGGTTGGCGTTTACTGTTGGAGCGTTGGGAAACTTGTCACCCTTTACAATAATCTCTATGCTGCTTGATTAACTATCCTGATCACTAGAATTCATTTCTTGTAAAGACTGCCACCCCGGTTGCCAGAGAGCGCGGTCTTTAAGCTGTTTAGCATTCAACCAAAAGCGAACCGTAGGATCACAAGATGCCACCATTTCAGCAAAAACCCATTGACCCTGATTTTTGCGGTTGACCACTTGAAAATGTCGCCAACCCCAGGTTTGTTGCGTAGCTGTCCATTTAGAACCAACCAGATAGGGAAATTTTTGTTTTGCCATTAATAATTGGGAACGTAAGCTGTTATGCCTTTAAATTGAGAATGGGTAGCGAGCAAGATGCTCGCATTACAAAGGTTTTGCCATTTTTGACATTAAGGTTTAAATAAATGTCACTGAAATAAGCATTTTTGTATCGCCGAAACCTTTGATATACCGTAGGGTGGGTTTCGACTTCGCCAGGGACCACCAGCACACCAGTCAGTGACATTTTACCTAAACCCGTGATCTGTAGGGGCGGATTTTACTACTATCTTTTCATTTTGATCCAAATGTAACTAAACCCACCCCGATCAAGTGTTAAATTAACTCAACCATCTCCCCCATCTTCTCCATCTCCCTCATTTCTCATTCCTCATCCCTCATCCCTTACGCTGAGACAACAGGCGTGCTGCAATAATTCCACCAATAAAGCCAAATAAATGCCCCTCCCAGGATACACCAGGAACCGTTGGTAAAACACCCCAAATTGCGCCGCCATAGAGAAATCCCACGAGAAGTGAAAGTAAAATAGAGGGAACATTGCGTTGAAAATAACCGCGCAATAGCAGAAAACCGAGATAACCAAAGACTACACCGCTAGCGCCAATGTGAACACCAGGAGAACCAATTAGCCATACCCCTAAACCACTGACAACCATGGTGATGCCGGTGACAATAAAAAAGTCGCTGGTTTCTTGTAACATGACAAACCAGCCGAGGGTGAGGAAGGGGATAGTATTGGCAATTAGGTGAGGTAAACCACCATGGAGAAATGGGGCAAATAGAATACCCCTTAACCCAATAATTGTCCGGGGTAAAATACCATAGCTGTCGAGTGCGCCTTGGAAAATAACTAAATCAATAAGTTCTAAACCCCACATCACCGCGATGAGTCCGCCTAAAATGGTAGCCTGGGTTTTGACTTCACGGGCAAGGGCTTGGGTTTGTTGACGGACAAGTTTTCGGGTTTCCCGGTTACTCATGGCTTGACCCTCTGAGATAGATTGTTGAGTAGTGAACTACTCAGGCTTACTTCGTTGAAGCCTGAGCTTCTGGTTTCGCTGGGGATTGCGTCAGCTTAGTACAGACGCGCCATGGCGCGTCTCTACGCCCAAGCTTCGGTCTCACATCCCCTCCACCAGCAACAGTCCCAGTCCCTGAGACCGATAAATTTTGTTGAGCCTGTCGAAGCATTCTGACACCTTCCGCTCTAATATTTGAGTAGAGCATTACCATCTCTATCATGATGAGTGCTACAGCTAGGACAAGTCCAATTCCTAACCTCTAGCGGCATCTCGTCTACCTGATAATGACAGTTTGAGCAGAGTTTTGAACTAGGAAACCATCGGTCAATCTCTACCAGTACCTTACCCTCTTTTTCGAGCTTGTATGACAAGAAATTGACAAACATTCCCCAGCCTACATCAGAAATTGCTTTGGCTAGTTTATGGTTCCGAACCATGCCTTTAGTATTTAGACTTTCGACTACGATAACTTGGTTTTCGTCAACAAGCTTTCTCGATAGCTTATGTAAGTAGTCTTGACGGACATTACTAACTCGTTCGTGAACCCTAGCCACCAGTTTCCTGGCTTGATCTCTTGACTTGCTTCCCTTCTCCTTTCTAGCTAATTTTCGTTGCTTTCTCGCTAAGTTACGCTCATGCTTGGCTAAATGTTTGGGGTGATCAAACTTAGAGGTTTTCACCCCATCGTTAACAATGGCAAAATCCTTTAATCCCAAGTCAATCCCGGCAATTTTACCTTCACTTCGACTTGCGAGAGTGCTGACAGGAGGATTATCCCCTTCTACCTCGGTTAATACAGATGCAAAATACTTACCCGATGGCGTCATGCTAACCGTTACTGTCTTGATAGTTCCTTCAATTGGTCGGTGTATTTTAGCTTTGACTACGCCAACACGACCGGGAAACTTGAGGCAACCATCAACAACTTTAACCGATTGAGGATACTGAATGGATTGCTTATTCTTTTTGGCTTTAAACCTTGGGTATCTAGCTCTACATTCAAAGAAGTTTTTATAGGCAGTTACCAGATTAAGCGTCGTCGATTGTAGCACCTGAGAATAGCACTCAGATAACCATTGCGTTTCCTCCTGTTTTTTGAGCTTAGGTAAAAAGGCATTCAATGCAGAACGAGTCAAGCCTTTGCCCGTTGCCTGATAGGTTTCAATGCACAAATTAAGTGCATTATTCCACCACCAACGAGCGCAGCCAAAGTGTTGAGCTAATATCTCTTGCTGTTCAGTTGTTGGATATAGCCTAACTTTGATGGCTTGATGTCGCATCGCTTTCACCTCCTCTTACCACTATATATCATTTAATTTAAGCAAGTCCTGAAGATTGGAAATTTCGTTCTTCAATTTCCCGCTGTCCATCCTCACCCTACTTCGCCCTTGGGTGAGGACTTCCGCGACGCCGTTAAAAATTTTCGATCGCGACAGGTTCAATCGGTTCAGCTAACTCAAACCCGAATATCCGTGAATAAAAGTATAACTCGGCTTCTAATGTGCGCTTGATGTTCTCCGCCCGTCGGAATCCATGCTGTTCTTCGGGGTAGGTGATGTAGGCTACAGGTAATCCCTTTGCCTTTAACGCCTCCACCATCGTCTCGGCTTGGTTGGGTGGAACCACTTTATCTTCTAACCCTTGGAAGAAAATCACCGGACAGGACAATTTGTCGGTAAAATGGATAGGCGATCGCGCTTTGTATAAGTCTTGGCGTTCTGGATAGGGACCAATTAACCCATCCAGGTAACGGGATTCAAATTTGTGGGTATCGGTGGCTAAGGTTTCTAAGTCGCTGACGCCGTAATAACTCGCCCCGGCTTTAAAGATATCTCGGAAGGTAAGGGCGGCTAAGGTAGTATACCCCCCAGCGCTACCGCCTGCGATCGCTAACCGTTCTCCATCCACGAATCCTTGTTCAGCCAGGTACTTTGCACCATTGGCGCAGTCATCGACATCGACAATTCCCCACTGATTCTGGAGGCGTTGGCGATAGTCGCGTCCATACCCTGTACTTCCACCATAGTTAACATCTAAGAAGGCAAAACCGCGACTGGTCCAATATTGGATCTTGAGATTAAAGGTACTGGATGTGGATGCAGTTGGTCCACCATGACTTTTGACAATCAGAGGCGGTTTCTCGGTTTCGGGTGCTTGATAGTCTTTATTTTGGGGTGGATAGAAGAAGCCGTAAGCCGTTTGACCGTTTTCGGTAGGAAATGCGATCGCCTGTGGGGTAGAGAGGTATCCTTTATCTATCTCCAATGTTGTCGATTGACGCAGACTCTCTATCTGTTGGCTAGCTAAGTTCATTTGTACCACGGCGGTGGGTTCGGTAGCGGAACCGCCAATAAAGACGACGCGATTTTCTGTCACTTGCACCGATGAAATACTGGTATAAGGGGTTTCAATCGGGTTAAATTGTTTCGTCTGGAGATTGATATTCCCCAAGCGCCATCGACCTTGTACAGTATAGGCACAGATTAGGCGATCGCGCGATGAGATGCCATAAGTAGACATACCAAACACCCATTGAGGAAGACCAAACTCCGCCTCCATTTCACACAGAGGTTCTATCCCTTGCTGATTCCAGCGATAAAGATTCCACCACCCTGTCCGATCCCAAACAAAGTATAATGTGCCATCGGGTGACCATTCAGGTTTAAAGATTGACTCGTCAACCCCACCGGCAATACATTGCGCTTCACCTAATAATCCATTCCCTTGAATCGACGCCACCCACAGTTGTGTCCCATCCCATGGCATATTAGGATGATTCCACGTCAACCAGGTTAACTGAGAACCATCCGGACTTAATCGGGGTGAGGCGTAGAAGTCATTTCCTGTAGCGATAATTTGGATATCGTTACGATTATTTAACGGAATACTGACTAAGGTGTTAATTGGTTCCTTTCCCTCATCACTGTGATCTTCGCGCACACAAATCAGCCGTTGTCGCTGGGAGTCAATTACCAGATCAGCATAGCGGAGAGTTCCCCCTGACTCTGGGGTGATGGGTTGAGGTTCTGCATCACCCGTCTGCTGGTAAAGGCGCTGATCCTGATAATTGGCAAAATAAATAATCCCATCTTTGACCGTGTAAGCACCACCACCATATTCATGAACGCGAGTACGCACATTAAAAGGAGAGGGGGTAATATCTGCGATCGCGCCATTCCCGTTACGTCGTACAATTACATTACGTCCCGCTTCCATCGGTCGCGCTTCGATCCAGTAAGTATCGGTATCATCCAGGGTAATACTCCCCAAGCCAATCGTACCAGCCACGATGAGTTCGGCTGCGATCGGAGAGTTCCAGGAACCGTAGGGAGAGAGTTGCGGTTGAGTCATCGTTAATTAGATTATGCTGTCGTTCGTTAATTTTACCGACTTCACGACAGGATCACTTGGAGTATATGAAGAGTGGTGTAAGGTCTGCCTAGATTAACATAAGAGCGATATATGTCTCAATAAGTAAAATTACTCAATCACTCATTTAGAGCGCGTCCTCAGTAGGACTTGTTAGAAATGAACGCGATCGCCAGACTATTTTCTCCGTATATTTACGGAATTGCCACGGATTCTGATCAAGGACAGTAATCCTAGGGCGTCACCCAGTCCGGATAAGGATTTGAGCTAGCAAGCATTCTTGATCTGCCATGGCGTGAAGGCAGATGAACTCAAGAGCTAGGGATGGAACTACGCCGATACTAAAAGTCGTTAAATTTACAATACTATACACAAAACTTGATAAAGCTTTGATGAAGCCAAGGGCTTTTTATATAAAGATTCAGTAAAGATACAGAAAATCTCTTTTCAAGAAAATAAATTAGCGATAAAGTTACAGATAAGAGAGGAGTTAGTAGCTATCTCAAGATCTAGAAATAAGGCGGACGTTGAGACAGGGTTCTACTCAAGTCAACGTAAGTCACTGATACACTGATACCAAGACTTGTAAGTATCTAGGGACTCAGAACCTATAACCTATCTTTGACCACCTGATTTATTAAGATTCTGTAATTTTACCTAGGCTTATACTAACTCACTTCATTAACTTGTGTCAAGTTTACCTGAATTTGGAGATATATAGTATGAACCGTCTAAGTGTAATCGCGATCGCCTGTGCAGCTAGCACGACCGCCTTAGGATTGGTTACCAGTCCGGCTCAAGCCGCATCATTAGGAGAATTAATCCGAGATAACGGCACTTTGCAAGATGAGCATCTGACGTTTAGCAACTTCAGCTTTAATGTTGCTTGCCTCGATTTTAGTAACCCTAATGCGACGTGTGACGAGTTATTTGCCGCAGGTCATGTTCGTCCAACCAGTGCATTCCAAATAGGAGTCAGTCCAGCGACCACTCCTCACGGTCCAGGAATACAGTTTAATGACTTTTTCCGAGCTGAGGATGGCTACGGAATTGATATAGCTCTCAGCTATGATGTAACATCCACGAAACCCATCGATAAGTTTCACCTAAGTTTTGATGCCGTTTTAGATTCTGGACAAGTCGAAATTATTGAGACGGCGTCAGATATGGATGGTAATCAACTTGGACAACTCTTTGCCGATAATATCACAGGGAATAATGTTCCTGACCTAGCCGCATCGGGTTCCTTCAGTAAATCTGTTACTCAGTTTCATATCCTCAAGGATATTAATCTGACTAGTGAAATTGGTACTGGTTTATCCAATATGACGACCATTGACCAGGAATATTCCTCTGTTCCCGAACCTCTGACAATCCTGGGTTCAGCGGCTGCTTTAGGGTTTGGCGTCGCCTTTAAGAAAGAGCAGTCGAGGAAGCCGAAAAACCGGAAGTAAAAAGTGACCTCAACCCTGTACGGTCAAGGAGCATAACCCCACTTGATTTAGGCGAAGTCAGTGTAGGTAAAATTTGGTGAGATAGCAATTAGCTATTAGCCAAATCCTTGCCCTGATCGGCAAAAGAAGGAAACCGTTCAGTTCCGAAAAATTTACCGCCCTTAACCCGCCATGGGTCGGGCGGCTTTTTGTATGATTTTATATAAAGATTTCCTAAAAGTAAGTATAAATGCTTTCTCAACCCAGCTCAGTTTCAGGTACTCAAGCAGATTAGTATGAATAGTGAACCGGGTACAGGTCTATCGAAT
The DNA here is from genome assembly GCF_040222985.1 of Coleofasciculus sp. F4-SAH-05. NCBI lineage: Bacteria > Bacillati > Cyanobacteriota > Cyanophyceae > Coleofasciculales > Coleofasciculaceae > Coleofasciculus > Coleofasciculus sp. F4-SAH-05. The sequence goes on along the minus strand of NZ_JAVKBY010000131.1, from coordinate 14,366 downwards.
ATGACGACGATTGACCAAGAATTTGCCCCGGTTCCCGAACCCCTGACCATTCTGGGTTCAGCGGCTGCTTTAGGGTTTGGCGTCGCCTTCAAGAAAGAACATTCACGGAACAAGAACAACCAAAAGTAAACAGCCGCGTTAACCATGTATCGTCAAGGGTAATAACGGTCAACCATAACTTGTCCGGATAGGTAAAGACTCTCACCATTCAGTCCCTGGCATTTTTCCGCCCTTAACCACCTAGTTAGTCGGGCGGGTTTTTGTGGAATTAGGCTACTGAGAGCATCGCACGATAATCTATGATTTGGTGTGCGGAAGGTTACGCAACATCTGTAGGGGCGACCCGCCGCATTAAATGAGGAAAACCCACTTATCAATGTTATCGGGTCGCCCTCCACATTTAATATTGGGGTTGCCCCTGAATAACACCATCTACATTTAGACTAGGGCGAGTCGAGACAGGTTAATTGTCACACCTCAATATTGGCTCAGCGACTCGCCCCTACTGCCCCGATAATCCCAACAACCGCGAACCCGATAATTCCCACAACCGCGAACCCGATAATTTCCACAACCGCGATCGCGTCTTGGATCGGGTTATGGTTGAAAAGGTGAACAACGCCTACTCTTCCCAACCCGATCGCCAATCACCAGAAATGGATATTAATCAGTTACTTCTCTGGATTGTCTGCACCTCTTGTATTCTGAACATTATCGTCGGAATTCGCCGTGCCAGTATTTCGGATTCAGCCTTGTACATCCGTAGCTGGATGATCGTTTCTGGGTTAGTGTTAGCCATCACTGCTGTCTTATATGTCCGCACTCCAGACAATGCAGGCTGGATTGGTGGGGGGTTATGGGGGTTGTTGATTTTAATGCCGATTCTGGGGTTTAGACTCATGAATCAACTGGCATATCAGGAACGCTTTGGTGCAGCTAGCCGACTGGGTAAACTTCTCTGTTGGTTACACCCCGCCCAGAATTGGCGTCAATTTGCTGAATTATTAGACACCCTGGAACAATTGAAGCAAGGTTCAACGGCTGAAGCCACGGCAATTATTAACCGCGACAAAACCACCAATCGTCCTCTGGTGCGACATACCATCGCCACTCTCTATAAAATGGAGGCACGTTGGCAAGAGTTGCGGGAGTGGATTGAGACCAATTTATCACAAACCGCCCTAGAACATGATCCCCGTCTAATCCTGTACTACCTGCGAGCATTAGGAGAGATGGGGGACTTAAATCGTGTGCTTGCTCAACTTGATCAATTTGAACGTATCTTAGAACGTAGCGATCGCGGCATCAATCAGAGTCAAGCTTATTTATTTGCCTTTGCCTTTTGCGGTCAAAAAGACCAGGTCGTACAATTGCTCACTGGACCTTTAGCATTTTATCCAAAGTACATTCGCCAATTTTGGTTGGCTACAGCAGATTGGGCGGCGGGAGACGTAGAGGAGGCGCGTCAGCAACTGTTGGCGATTTCCCCGCGCCATACTGGACTCTATCACCATGCGATTCAAGCTCGCTTATCCCAGTCACCGATCAACCCTGATACTGTCTTAACTCAACATTCCCGGCAAATTTTAGCCCGACTCATACTCAATCTCCACCATCAACTCCGATACGGTGCCAGAGAAAGGTTTCTGGGTTCTAGAGCCTACACAACGTGGGGAATTATTGGATTAAACCTAATCGTATTTGGATTGGAAATTAAATTTGGCGGAAGTGAAAATCCGCAAGTTTTATACGAACTCGGAGCATTAGTCCCCCAAGAGGTTCTCGATGGAGCTTGGTGGCGGTTATTAACTTCAACGTTTTTGCACTTTGGATTTCTGCATCTATTCATGAATATGCTGGGTCTTTATATCCTCGGACCCTTTGTCGAATATGCCCTTTCCTGGTGGCGATATTTGCTGCTCTACCTAAGTAGTGGTGTCGGTTCAATGTTGGTGGTATCTCTAGCTACTCATTTCGGATACTCTGAGGCACAATTTGTGGTTGGAGCATCCGGCTCAGTGATGGGAATTGTGGGCGCAACAGCGGCTATTTTACTTCAAGGATGGCGGCGAGAAAAATCCCGTTTAGCCTCTCGTCGTTTACGGTTTATTTTATTTATTATTACCTTTCAAGTTATCTTTGACCTGTCAATTCCTCAGGTAAGTTTCACTGGTCATACATCAGGCTTAATGATCGGTTTTTTGGTGGGGAATATACTCAGTCATAAGTCATAAACATGCCCTCGAAGGTCGTGAAGAATCAATTGTAGGGGCGGGTTTAGCCACTCGAACAAGCTTGTTACCAATAACTGACCAACAAAACCCGCCCTTACTCAGATTTTGCTACTCCCCCAGCCACCAAGCTAAAATCAAACAACGACTTTCATCTCGTGGGGCGCAACTAAGTTTGATGAAATTGCTGATCAGCAACGATGACGGAATTTTTGCCTTGGGGATTCGCACCTTGGCTGATACACTGGCACAAGCGGGTCATGATGTTACCGTTGTTTGTCCAGACAGAGAGCGATCGGCAACGGGTCATGGTTTAACCCTCCATGATCCCATTCGCGCCGAAACGATTGATACAATTTTTCACCCGGCGGTTAAAGCTTGGTCTTGTTCCGGAACTCCCTCAGATTGTGTCAAGCTAGCATTGGGAGCTTTAATTGATCATCCACCCGATTTAGTTCTATCTGGGATTAACCACGGTTCTAACTTAGGCACCGATATCCTTTACTCTGGCACGGTTTCCGCTGCCATGGAAGGGGTTCTCGAAGGAATTCCCAGTATTGCCTTCAGTCTGACTAGCTACACGTCTAAGGAGTTTCACGTCGCAGCCACATTCGCCAAAAGCCTGATTGAGCGACTCTCTGGCGCACCCCTAGCCAAAGTCATGTTACTTAATGTCAATGTACCGCCCGTGAGTCAGGCGGAAATTGCTGGGGTTAAGGTTACCCGCCAAGGAATTCGTCGCTATTTCGACACCTTTGAGAAACGAGTTGATCCACGGGGTAAAACCTATTATTGGTTAGCCGGTGAAGTGATTGAAGATATAGAACAACCCCCCCATTCCCATCTTCCCCCCGATTTAGCTACAGATGTTCAAGCCGTTAAGGAAAACTATATTGCGATTACGCCCCTGCAATACAACCTGACGGATATTGCTGGCGTCTCTAGTTTGCAAAGTATAGAGTTTTAAGTGGGTGGACACAATTAATGTGAACGGTGGAGATCGTCATTCGTCATTTGTCATTCTTCCCCTGCTCCCCCTGCTCCCCCTGCTCCCCCTCACCACAAGACTTATTCAGCAAGCCCTAATTTATTGGGGCGTTTTCTGTAACTCCGGTCGCTCTTCCGGAACGATCGCGCCTTCTACAGGACATACCTGTAAGCATATACCACAATCGATGCAGGTATCGAAATCAATCCAGTACCAGTCTGTCCCCTTGACATTTTTGCCGGGACCAGGGTGAATGCAAGCAACTGGACAAGCTTCGACGCAATCTGCAACCCCTTCGCAGGTTTCCGTAACAATAGTGTGAGACACGCTATTCCCTCTCGTAGTTACATGACATTGAGAAATGATCCCCCATGGGTTTTATGTTACTGCATTATCGGCAAGGAATCCATGTATCTCAACACCAATCAAAGATTATAGTATGCCGTTTATTGCTCCACCTTTTCCCCGACAATTCGCCAAATAGGAATGAATGAGACTTGCTTCAGGTGTATCTTTGACTTCTCGACGAGTTTTGATCAGGAAGCCACCAATGACATAAGCCGCAAATAATAGTGCGATCGCGATGACAACCTGAAGCAAGATATTACTTGGGTATTTTTTCATAGCCAGTCAAGTTATATTGTCTCTACCTACTTATCTCAACTAAACTGAATTCGGACATCCACAGAAGGTTATCGGTAAAACCCAGCCCTGCTTCCAGACGTGTCATGGCACGCTTACCCCCACCCTATCGCTCGATCTGTTGGCGTCTGGCTGTAACTGGGTGCAGAATGATTGAAGGGCAATCCTCGACTCAGCCAGCATAAGTCCCTCTGGTTATGGAGTTAGGGCAGAAGGATGAGACAATAGAGGTAATAGTGAATGACAAAGGATATAAAACAAATAACAACTCAGACAGATAAATGTATCTAAAATTGAGATTGGTCTAAACTAACTGAAAACGGAAGCGTTTTTCAACGTTCACCGATATCGCTGCGCTTATTTGTTTTAAATCGCCCGACTGAAACAGTCAACCAGACGTGCATGAGCGTGCGTCTGACAGCCAGAGCAAAAAGTAGCTGTTCAACAGCGAATACTATGACACTGTCTAATGCCGGTAGCGTTCTTGCTACATTGACCCAGTTAACCCAACTCAATCGCACGAGCGTTTTAACTCATCGAGTTAAAGACCTATCCCTTCCCGAATTTATCTGCCTACTGGACTTCATCACCGCTGAATTTCAGCAATTTCTGCGGGCGCTGGAAATGATTAACCATGAAGCGCTAGAAACCATGCTGGAGCAGGTGATGGAGGCGTTTACCCTAAAAATCGGTCAACTCCTACAAGCTGAGCGTACTACTATCTTCCTCGTTGATGGTGACAAAGATCAGCTTTGGGCAAAAATTCCCTCTGGTGAGGACAACGCCGCCAAGGAGGTTCGCATTCCCCTCAATGTGGGTTTAGCGGGTCATGTGGCGACGACGGGCGAATCACTCAATATCACCGAAGCCTATAACCATCCCCTGTTTAATCCTGAAGTTGACGAATCTCCGGGTTATCATACCAATTCACTCTTGTGTATGCCCATTGTCAGTAGCAATAAAAAGATTGTCGCTGTAGTGCAGTTGTTGAATAAAGCTGGGGGTGTACCGTTTGACGAAGAAGATGAACAGCGCTTCCGTGACTTTGCCGCCTCGATTGGCATTATCCTAGAAACCTGCCAATCGTTCTACATGGCAGCCCGTAGCCAACGCGGTGCAGCTGCCCTCCTGAAGGCAACCCAGTACCTGGGTCAAAGTTTAGACCTAGAAGCCACACTGCGTCTAGTCATGGATCAAGCGCGGGAGTTAATGCAAGCAGACCGCTCCACGTTATTTATGCTAAGTAAAGATAATGGGGAACTGTGGAGTAAGGTGGCGACGGCTGATGGCAAAGAGATTGTAGAAATCCGGATCTCAGCAAATCGGGGAATTGCAGGTTATGTGGCTTCTACGGGTCAACCGTTGAATATTGCCGATGCCTATAAAGATCCTCGCTTTGATCCAACGACGGACAAGAAAACAGGCTATGTCACCCGTAATATTCTCTGTATGCCTGTCTTTAACTCGGGTGGCGAATTAATTGGCGTGACTCAGTTGATTAATAAGAATCAAGGCAGCTTCAGCACCTCCGATGAAGAGTTTATGCGGGCCTTTAATATTCAAGCTGGAATTGCCCTAGAAAATGCCAAACTTTTTGAAAATGTTCTGATTGAAAAGCAATATCAAAAAGATATCCTGCAAAGCCTTTCTGATGCGGTTATTTCTACCGATATGCAGGGACGAATTGTGACAATTAATGATGCGGCGCTAGGATTACTGGGATGTCCTTTACAACAACTCACCAATCGCAACCGTCAGTTGTGGGAGGAAAAACTCACCAATCGCTACGTCTGGGAGGTTGTACCAATTGAACATCTCCAAGTCCGGTTACAAGACAGCCTAACGACGGGGGCGAAGCATTACATTCCCGAACAAAATTTAATGGTCGGTCTGTTTCAATGTCCCCTGGAAGAGATAGAAACACCGAATACTCCCCCCTATTGCCAATCCCATGATGATACTCATCTTTATCTCCTAGCTATTCCCAAAAGCGATGACCCAAAAACCTATAGTTTGTGGAATGAAAATCATGATAATTATGGATCTTTAGGTTACCTGTCTAAACAGCAAGTCCAACCTATTGAACGGAGTATTAATTTAACAGTTAATCCGCTAACAAACCCCCAAGGAATGGTGCGAGGGGGTCTGGTTGTATTAGAAGATATTAGTCGAGAAAAGCGGCTAAAAACAACCATGTATCGCTACATGACTCCAGAGGTGGCGGATGAAGTTTTAGCCTTAGGTGAAGATGCCCTGATGCAGGGGAGTAAAAAGGATGTCACTATTTTATTTTCAGATATTCGGGGGTATACAACTTTAACCGAAAATTTGGGAGCGTCGGAAGTTGTATCGCTACTGAATAAATACTTTGAAACAATGGTTGAATCGGTATTTGAGCATAAAGGAACCTTAGATAAATTTATTGGTGATGCACTGATGGCAGTTTTTGGCGCTCCCTTGGCGTTAAAAGAAAATCATGGCTGGATGGCGGTTCAATCCGCCTTAGATATGCGTTGGCGTTTAGCCAAGTTTAATGAACCTCGGATGCGAAATCGCCAACCTTTAATTCATATTGGGATTGGAATTAGTTCGGGAGAAGTGGTGTCGGGTAATATTGGTTCCCACAAACGCATGGACTACACGGTTATCGGAGATGGTGTGAACCTCAGCGCCCGCCTGGAAAGTATTACGAAAGAGTACGGTTGCGATATTATCATTAGTGAATATACCTATAACCTCTGTCGCTATAATGTTTGGGTGCGGGAACTCGATAAAATCCGCGTGAAGGGGAAAAACCAAGCGGTCAGCATTTATCATTTGATTCAAGATATCGACACCCCTCTTAATGATAACACCCACAAATTTTTAGATCTGTATGCTAAAGGGCGTCAGGCATACATGAATCGCGACTTCTCGATGGCAAGTATTTATTTTGAACAAGCCTATCAACTTGAACCTAATGATAAGCCGGTTTTGATTCACATCGAACGGGCTAAACATTATCAGAATAATCCTCCTCCCGATTATTGGGATGGCGTTCATACGATGACTAGAAAATAGGGGACAGCCACAAGTTGGGATTTCCTGATGTTAATCGACTTGGTATACCTAATTTAATGAATTAAGCATTAGCCGCAAAACCGTAGGGGCGCTAGGCGTGCGCCCGATTAAATGGTAAAATCTATTCCACCATTTTAGCTGTGTCATACCAAATCCGGGTTAACTACCCCCGTTATAACCCAGTCCTTGTCAAGCGGACGAAAGGGTCAGTGTAGCAGCGATTTTAATTGCTGTGGCAAAAGAGGGTTACAAAGGCGGATTTGGGATCACACCAGTAGGGGCGGGTTTAGGCAAATATCTTGTACTATTAATTTTATCACGCGATCGCGAATACAAATGTTCAGGCGAACAGGAAATAGTTTCAATTATGACATCAAAACTGGCAATCGTTACCGGTGGAACCCGTGGTATTGGTTTCGGCATATCCCAGAAACTGGCGAGAGATGGATATAACCTGATCATCGGCTTCAATAGCAATGAAGAAGCTGCCGCTACTGCCAAGGCTACCCTTGAATCAACCTATGGGGTAAACGTTCACTCAGTTAAAGGGGATGTGGCTGAAGAGTCCACAATTGAATCTCTATTCAACTGTGTAGAAGATAATTTTGATGGTAAACTGACTGCCTTTGTGCATAGTAGTGGACTATATGTTGGTCTGACTACCTCTCCTGAGTCCAGCCAAGCTACTCAAGCGGCAAAACTGAAAGCTCAGTTTTTTGGCGATGGAACGTTTACCAGCTTTGAGCAGTATGACTATTATCAAAATGTTTATCCGAAATGCTTCATTAGAGGTGTAGAACGAGCCCTTGAGTATATGGAGAATGGAAACGGTTATATTGTCGCCATATCTTCTCCGGGGTGTAATAGTAACCAAACCCCCAAGCTGCAATATGCTTTACCTGGACAAGCCAAGGCAACCCTTGAATTTCTCATCAGATACTATGCCAAGCAACTCGCCCCCAGACAAATCACTGTAAATGCGGTTATTCCTGGCTATGTCAAAACTAATGCTTGGGAATTTGTCACCTCGAAGTGGGGGGGATTAGATAGCGATGAAATGAAAAATATAATTAATAAGACACCAATGCAAAGATGGGTATTGCCTGAAGAAATAGGAGAAGTTGTTACCTTTTTATGTTCCCCTAAAGCGGCTTTTATTACTGGAGCCGCTCTGCCCGTTGATGGTGGGTTACATCTTAGGTGATTTGTCATCTATCATAACCATCCCCGTAGCCAATAAACGGCTGTACCAATATATTCTTTAATCGCCCGGGTCGTCATATCTAAATTTTGAGTATCTGGCAAACCATTCAATAAAATAGCCGCTAGACTACTATTCGGTTCATTCAGTTCTTGTTGAGTGACCAAAAAATCAGTTGGTGCTGGAATCGCGTCAATCCCCTGACGCAGAAAAATCCGTAGGGCGCGAGGCGTATGCATGGCAGAGGTAACTAATAATACCTGCTGTATCCCTTCCTGCTGTAAAATCTGCCGTACATTGACGGCATTTTGGTAGGTATTCAGGGATGCTGGATCTTGCAAAATTGCTGAGGAAGGAACGCCAATCATTTCTAAGATTTGAGCCATATCTGCTGATTCAGGAGAACCCCCACCCCGCCACCCAATCCGCCCCCCAGAGGCAATAATTACAGGGGCTTTCCCTTGCTGATAAAGCTGCGCCCCATAGAAAACGCGATCGCCTGCTTCATTTAAATCCGGTGCAGGGCGCGGCGGAATGGCGGATCGAGTCGCCCCACCCAAAATCACGATCGCCTCAGCTTGGGGTAACTCTGTGGGTGGAATATGCTGCCACTCTAGGGATTGAACGATGCTATTGGCAACCCAACCGTTACTGGCGACGAGCAAGATGATCAATCCTAAGGCGATAGGGATAGGAACCAAATGGGGGCGTTTCCAGGATAAGACTAACGCCACAACCATCAGTACGCAAGCGAGTCCTAATGGATACACAAATAAGGGGAGTAACTTGGAGAGAAATAAAAACATACAAGAATTAAATACAGAATTCCGATTGTATCCAGCCTTATGGTAAGGTTAAAGATGTCCTAACAAACCCCTCTACTGTATTAAGCGCTACACAGTCTTCTCTCTAAGGCAACGGACTGATTTCTATCCAAAAGCGTTAACATAACGTGAGTTGGGGATCACTAACCCCAACAATAATGCAACAATAAACGTAATCTAGACCTATTTTGAAGTGGAATGCTTCGCCCCGGCGACGCCGATATCTTAAACTTTCTCGAACAAATCCAGCTGGCTCGAAACGTCACGGCTGGTTTGCGCTGCTATCGTCTGCGAACAATGTGCTTACATTTTGGGCGGTGGCTGAAACTAGACAAAACCCAACTGCGCCAGCTAGTTTTCCTAAGTTACTGTCACGGCTTAGGCAAACTCAGCATTCCCGACTCGATTTTACTCAATCCCGGTTCCTTAAGCGAACAGGATTGGGTAAAAATTCGCGAGTATCCCGAAGTGTCTGCTTTGATCTGTAAGCAGCTTCCGGGATTGAAAGAATTTGTCCCCCTTGTCTTGTCTCATCAAGAACGAATCAATGGCACCGGCTATCCCAAAGGACTCAAAGGTGATGAAATTCCATTCATTGTCCAAGTTTTCCAGCTTGTCAATATCGCCGATGCCATTATCAGTAAGCGACTCCATCGCACCCGGAACGAACCCTCAAGCGATCGCCCCTACTGGATGCAAGCTATAGAAGAGATTACCAAGGAGATGGAAGCAGGCGCACGCGATCGCAATTTATGTGAGAAATTTTTCCGCTTTCTGGAGCTGTTCTACCAAGGCGGCGGGTGACGGGGGGCTGGGGGAGCTGGGGGAGCTGGGGGAGCTGGGGGAGCTGGGGGAGCTGGGGGAGCTGGGGGAGCTGGGGGAGCTGGGGGGGCTGGGGGAGCAGATTTGCAATCAACAATGAACCATGAACAATCAACAAATGACCAATGACAAATGACGAATGACCAATGACAAATGACGAATGACCAATGACCAATGACGAATGACCAATGACAAATAACAAATAAGCTATCGTAGAGGTTAAACTGGCACGATAGACGGATGGTTGCCAATGAAAAAGTTTTTGTTACTGTGTTTGTTTGTGATTGGGCTAGGTTTTGCCCTGTTCAACTTTAAAGGGTTGGCAAATCAGGGGGAATTTGGCTCAATTGTACTGGATTTCCGGGAAGATATTCCCGCTACAGAGATTAGTGCTGAGGTGGACGCGATCGCACAAAAATATGGTGTGACACCGCGACTCAATAGCGAATTCTCTGACGTTGACAATATTTACATTTTGGAGGGAGATAAACAACTCCTGCGTCAGCTCAAACGCTCAGAACTGGCAAAGGACACGGAATATATTGAACCCAACTACATCTACAGCACGTTTTTTGTTCCCAACGACCCCAGCTATAGCCAGCAATGGAATCTCCGCAGCATTAATGTGGAAGCCGCCTGGGATGAGACGCGGGGAAGTGGGATTACGGTAGCGGTGATTGACACCGGGGTTAGTCCAGTTCCTGATTTGAACGATACCAAACTCGTAGAAGGATACGACTTCGTAAACGATAGAGTTGATGCCTTTGATGATAATGGTCACGGGACTCACGTTGCTGGAACCATTGCCCAATCCACCAATAATAGTTATGGGGTGGCTGGCGTCGCTTATGAAGCCAGTCTCATGCCCTTAAAAGTCTTGAGTGCAGGTGGCGGTGGTACGATTTCCGATATCGCTGAAGCGATTAAATTCGCCGCTGATAATGGCGCGGATGTGATCAATATGAGCTTAGGCGGTGGTGGTGAAAGTAAACTCATGCAAGAAGCGATCGACTATGCCTATAACAAAGGTGTGGCGATTATTGCAGCAGCAGGGAATGCCAACCAAAATTCCGCTTCCTATCCCGCCCGCTATCCCCATGTTCTGGGTGTTTCTGCTGTAGATTCCGCTGGCGTAAAAGCCCCCTATTCTAACTACGGTGCAGGGGTTGACATTTCTGCCCCTGGTGGTAGTGAAGCGGGTAAGATTGTTCAAGAAACCATTAATCCCAAAACCAAAACTGCCATGTTTTCTGGCTTTCAGGGAACCAGTATGGCAGCCCCCCACGTTGCTGGGGTTGCGGCTTTGGTGAAAGCGAGTGGGATTAATGATCCTGATGAAATTTTCACCGTTCTCCAACAATCCAGTCGTCAGGTTGAAGATGATCCCCTCAACCACTTTGGCGCGGGACAACTAGATGCTGGGGGTGCAGTGCAATTGGCGGCGAAGGGACAAATTACCTTCCGCGATTTCTTCCGTTGGTTGCGCGATAGTGGCTATCTCAATCTCCGGTTCTGGATTGATGGTGGTGCAGTTGCACTGCTGCCGAAAGTTCTCATGGTTCTGGGTTCCTACCTCTTGGCGTGGTTCTTACGGAACTATTTGTCCTTTGGCTGGAGTTTGACCACAGGATTAGTGGCTGGAAGTTCGGGATTATTTTTCCTGCGCGGCTTCTATATCTTTGACTTACCTCAGTGGCCCCTACGAGTCATGGGTAGTTCGATTCCGGAACTGGGTACAGCGATTCAAGGCAGTAGTTTATTAAATCCCATTTTTGCCAGCGTGCTGATTCCCTTTATCCTAGTGGCTTTGTTCCTGGGACACGCACAATGGAAATGGGTGGCGATTGGTTCAGCCTTGGGTGTTGCTAGTTGCTTGGCGGTGAGTGCGATAATGTCTCCCAGTCTTCTATGGCTAGGAAGTGGGATTGGGGCGCGTCTATTTTTAATGGCGAATGCTTTCCTATGCTTTGGACTTGCCTATTTTGCCTCTAAGGAAGAGGGGAGATTTGCATGAGCATTAATGTCACGGGCAAAATCGAACACAAGGATATTGGCGTCGGGACTTGGGCATTGGTTGCCGATGCTGGAGAAACCTATGAACTTCAGGATGTCCCCGATGAGTTACAGCAACCTAACCTGAACGTGAAGGTGCAAGGAGAGGTGCGAGAGGATGTCATGACGATGGCTATGATTGGTCCAGTTCTCCAAGTGCAGTCCTTTGAGGTGATGGATTGAACTGAAAATCTAGGCTCTCCCGTAATTGATGTGATTCTCAAAAACTCATCACATTAGTTACGGGAGAGTTGCTTTTTTGGGAATAACTGACATAGCCAAAAGATCTCTTTTTCATAAAAAGACCTGAGTTCTATGTAGAAAATCAAAATTGAGCGATCGCTAAAAATCCCACTCTTCAAACAGTTCAGCAACCGACATGGAAAAGCCAGGAACGATCGCGTCACCCTCTAGCGTGTCTTGAGGACGAAGTAAGCGATCGGGTTCGGGCGAATGGTAAACCAGAACATATTTTTCATCGGGATGAATCACCCAAACTAAGCGAGTATCATTGTCAAAATATTCCACAATCTTGTCGTGGATTTCTTCAACGGTGTTGTTGGGAGAGAGAATTTCCACCGCCAGATCAGGAGAACCTTGAAAGAACCCACGAGGGGGACGCTTTAAACCCTTGAGCCGTTCTTTAGAGACAAAAGAGACGTCAGGCGATCGCTTGTTGCCGTTCTGTAAGGTAAACGCTGTACTAGAATCACAAACCGTTCCCAATTTGTGTTGCCGAACATAGATTGCCAGAAGCCCCCCCAGAAATGAGCCAATTCCGCCATGCTCCATCCCTGAATTGCCCATATTCACAAGCTCCCCGTTTACTAACTCATAACAATGCCCATCTTTGGACAGTGCCATAAATTCCTCATCTGTCCAAACTTTTTTCTCAGTGGAGATTGTCATAGCCCAAGCTTCCTCTCGATTTTCCGGAATCGCTACTTCTAGTGTGACACGTTACATGACGGGGAAAAAGGACACATCATTTAGGTAGAGACGTTCCGGCGGAACGTCTGGAACAACAGTTCTTTTGTCCTAATAGATGTGTCTACTGCTATAACCAATACTAGCAGTACAGCCATCAGCGCTAAGGCGATCGCACTGGCAGGTAAGCTTTTACCAAGATAGTGTTTAATAAACATGTATGAATGTCCTCTGAATATTCAGCAACTCTTAGAAGTTAATGCTTCCACCCATCATTCAAAGGCAATTTAGCCGCGATCGCATCCTTCTGGTGGAGTAGCAATCAACTCTATCCCATGGAGGATTTTGGCGAATAGGGAAATGGGGGAGCTGGGGTTGTAGAGACGTGCCATGGCACGTCTGGGAGCTGGGGGAGAGCCATGGCACGTCTGGGAGTTGGGGGAGATATTGATAAAAAAATGATCTAAACTGCTTGGGATATCTTAATTGGTCTTCCAGTTCCTGTCGATGGTACAAGAAAACAATCACGATTTAATCCGGGAAGCCGAAGCAACCCGTGTGCAGATACTCAGTGAAGCTCTACCCTACATCCAGCAGTTTGCAGGACGAACGGTTGTGGTTAAGTATGGGGGGGCGGCGATGAAGGATAGCAACCTCAAAGATAAAGTAATTCGGGATGTTGTCTTCTTATCCTGTGTCGGCGTTCGTCCCGTTGTGGTTCACGGCGGTGGTCCAGAAATTAATAGCTGGTTGGATAAGCTGGGGATTGAACCGCAGTTTAAGGATGGGTTGCGGGTAACGGATGCGCCCACGATGGATGTTGTGGAAATGGTTCTCGTGGGTCGAGTTAATAAAGAGTTAGTCTCGCTAATTAACCAGGCTGGGGGTTTAGCCGTGGGACTTTGCGGAAAAGACGGGAATTTAATCAAAGCCCGTCCAGAAGGGCGCAAGGGGATTGGCTTTGTTGGAGAAGTCAGCAGTGTGGATATTAAACTGGTGGACTCCTTGGTCAAAAGTGGCTACATTCCAGTTGTGTCAAGTGTTTCAGCGGATGAATCAGGTCAAGCCTATAATATCAACGCTGATACCGTTGCTGGCGAAATTGCTGCCGCTTTGGGAGCCGAAAAGTTAATTCTGCTCACTGATACTCCTGGGATTTTGCAGGATTACCACGATCCCTCCACTCTAATGGCTAAGCTGGATATCCAACAAGCACGAGAGTTAATGGTATCGGGCGTTGTGGCTGGCGGTATGATACCTAAGGTCAACTGTTGTGTGCGATCGCTGGCTCAGGGGGTACGGGCGGCTCATATTATTGATGGTCGAATTCCCCACGCCCTACTTTTAGAAATTTTTACCAATAAAGGAATTGGTTCTATGATTGTGGCATCTGAATTTACGACTTAGCCCTTGGTTCATGGTTCATCGCCCATCGTTCATTGCAATGAACCATGAACAACGAACGATGAACGTTAAATCCGTTATGAAAGACCTACTCAAAGTTGGTCAACCTTAGTCAGACTTAACTTTGATGCTTACTTCCTGCTTCGCTCTGACGGTGACGGCACTCAACCAGTCCACAGGCACTTCCCCACCTAACTGGCGGCTATCTCCAAATT